>CAYZNA010000016.1:0-1407 GCA_964478665.1 uncultured Anaerolineales bacterium | reverse complement strand
CGGGTCGCCCCTACCTCAGCCTGGGGCGGCTGATCCCGTACAAGCGGGTGGACCTGGCCGTGCAGGCCTGCACCGCGTTGGGGCGCAGGCTCACGGTGGCCGGAAGCGGGCGGGACCGGGGGCGGCTGGAGAGAATGGCCGGAGATGGGGTACAATTCCTCGGGCGGGTGCCGGAAGCCGCGGCGCCCGAACTGATGGCGCGCTGCCGCGCGTTCCTCTTCCCCGGGCTGGAGGATTTTGGCATCGCCCCGGTGCAGGCCATGGCTGCCGGCCGCCCGGTGATCGCCTTCGCCGGCGGCGGGGCACTGGACACAATCGTTGACGGAGTGACCGGCGTGCTCTTCGGCGAACAAACAGCCGGGGCAGTCGCGGAGGCCATCCGCCGCTTCGAGGCCCTCGACGCCGCCGGCGCCTTCGACCCGGCCACCATTCGCCAGCACGCCCTGCGCTTTGACTCCGCCGTCTTTCAGCGCCAACTGGCCGCCTTTGTGGAAAACGCTCTCCGCTCCTCCACTCACCGCTTACCAGTTACCGGGCAGTGACCCCCGGTCGTTGGTAAGTCGCAAATAGTAAATGGAACTCCACTTCTACTTCAAAGTTGTGCGCCGCTGGTGGTGGTTGATTTTGCTGCCCGCCGCGGCCGCCGGCATGATGGCCCTGGCTACCTATCATCCCTCCCCGACGGCCTTCACTACCTCGGTGCGCTTCACCGCCGGGCAGCCGGAATCCCTGCCAGGCGCCGCGCCCGGCTACGACCCCAACTACTACCGCTGGCTTACATCGGAATACATCGTCAACGGTCTGGCCGACTGGGTGAAAACCGGCTCGTTCGCCGCCAGCGTCAGCCAGGCGCTCGCCGGGCGCGGCGTCAACGCCCCGCCGGCCGCCGTGCAGGGCGCCCTGGCCGCCGATCACGCCCGCAGCCTGCTGGTGATCTATCTCACCTGGCCGGACCCGCAGGGGCTGCGCGCCCTGACCGAATCGGTGGCGGAGGCGCTGCAAACCCGCAGCGCGCAGGCCTTCCCCCAGTTCGGCGGCCAGCCCCCGCAGATTGTCCCGCTGGACGACCCGGCCTCGGTCGGCCTCGGCCCGGTCGGGCCGGGGCTGAGGGACCGGCTGGAGGTCCCCCTGAAAGTCGGGTTGGGGCTGGCCCTCGGCCTGGCGCTGGCCTTCGCCGCCCACGCCCTCGATCCCCGGGTGCGGGAACGGGAGGACGTGGAAGGAATTGGGTTGGAGGTGGTGGGGGAAATACCGTCACCTTTGAGGAAGAAGGAAGAAGGAAGAAGGAAGGAGGAAGAAGGAAGAAGGAAGGAGGAAGAAGGAAGGAGGAAGGAGGAAGGAGGAAGCGCCGGTTCATCCCCTGTCACTGGATGAGACACAGGAGGTAGCGCAGAAGCATGCGTGAAT
>CAYZNA010000015.1:5587-22241 GCA_964478665.1 uncultured Anaerolineales bacterium | reverse complement strand
CCGAATCCCCCCGTTTTTTCCCGTTTTCTTGTCCCCAGCCCGATACGCTCACCCGTGAAGGCCGCGCCTCGCGAAATCCAGCAGACCTGAGTCCCGTCGCCCCCCTTGCGCCCCCCGCCCCACTTGCACTACAATCCCCGCCAGCCACACTTGCCGGCCTCCGGGCCAGACGAACCTCGCCCGAACGCGCCGCAACTAGACCGAAACCACGCTCCCGCCCGCGAAAGGCCGCGCCAACCCGACAATGCGAATCTCCCGCCGGCGATAGGCAGAAACAACCCGCCAATCCCCATCTCCCGTCGGCGAGAGCAGGCCGCCATCGAATCCGAGCGGGGCAAACTGGCTGCCATATCTATCGCCGGGGTCGCCCACGACGAGGCCCAGGCTGCCGCCAGTTCGGCCCTTGCCCAACGCAATGCCGCAGTGCAGGCGCTGGATGAATGGTGGCGCGAATTTCGCGGCGTGGCCCGCGTGGCGCTCAAAGACCGGCCCGATCTGTTGGAGCAGTTGGGACTGTAGGTCTACGGCGCGCGCAGCGCCTCCGCAATCCCCCCTCCGCCAGCCCCACCCCGCCAGCCGGGGATGTCTTTGTGATTCAGGCATTCAAGGACGCGGGCACGGAAGACGTGTTTAACGGCGGAAGCACGAGGGCTGCCCGGAAAACGTGCCCGGAACGCCTGTGGAAAACAGCAGTTCGGCGGCTCGACCAACTCGACTCAGTGACTGCGCTGCACGAACTGCGGGTGCCGCCGGGGAATCGGCTCGAAGCGCTGACAGGCGACCGCAGAGGACAGCACAGCATTCGCATAAACGACCAGTACCGTATTTGCTTCATCTGGACCGAACTGGGGCCTGACCAGGTAGAAATCGTGGACTATCACTGAACGAGCAGGGAGAGAAATATGGTTCGCATACCCACACACCGCGCGCCGACCCACCCCGGCGAAATGCTGCTGGAGGAATTTCTGACGCCCATGGGGCTGACACAGCGCGAACTGGCCGATGGCATTCACGTTTCCTACCAGCGGGTAAACGAGATCATCAACCAGCGCCGGGGAGTAACGCCCGGCACCGCTTTGCGTCTGGCAAAGTTCTTCGGGATGAGCGCCGACTTCTGGATGAATCTGCAAGTGCGGTGGGATTTGTACTTCGCCCAACAGGCCGAGACGGAAACGCTGGACATGATTCGGCCTCTTACCCCAGTGGCTCAGGTTGGGCGATGAAACGCCGTGCTCACGCCGCGCACCAGTAATCCTCCCCCTCCACCAGCCCCCACCCCGCCAGCCGGGCGCGAATGATCTGGCGCGCCCCGCGCGAGGAGACCACGCTGAGCAGCACAGGCTTTTGGTAGCGCCGCCACAAGTCCGGCAGCGCCTCCACCGGCAGCACCGGTGTGCCGCGCAGCGAACGGCCGATCTTGCCGGGGTCAATGTCCAGATGGGCGACCAGCGGCGCGCCGGCCCGCGCGAGGTGTTTCGCCAGCCGCCGGCCCATCTGTCCCGCACCCCACAGGATGACCGCATCGCGCCCGGCCAGCGGCCCGCGCGTGAGGTAGTGTGATTTGCAGCGCAGGAAGTTTTCCACCGCGTAGCGCGGGTCGGTGCGAGTGAGGCGCTGGGGGCGGCCGCGCCAATCCAGCAGCCGGCGGGGGCGCCCGGGACGGTGATGGTGTGGGCGTGGAAGGGGGGCAGCTCGTCGCGGAAGCCCTCGCGGTGCAGCCGTTCCAGGGTGAGCGCGGCCGGCGCGCGACCGGAGCCATTGAGGGCGGCCACTTTGCCGGTAGCTGCCTCGTAGTACAGGGCGAAGCAGTCCCCGCCGATGCCGGTGGAGGTCGGTTCGGTCACGTTGAGGGCGGCGGCTGTCGCCACCGCGGCGTCGGCGGCGGTTCCCCCGGCCATGAGGGTGCTCAGCCCGGCGTGGACTGCCAGCGGTTGGGAGGCGGCCACCATACCGCGCGTGGCCAGGGCAGGCGAGCGGTAGGAGTCGAAGGTGGGTTCGGAGCGAGAGAAGGTGAGCATGGGCGGGGACTGTGATTGTGAGCGGGGGCTGGGCTACCACGCTCAGCGCGCTCAATGATTGGGCGATCCCACTCCGAGGGCGGTCCGCTCCAGTACGCGCGAGGGGGCATTCAAACGCAACAAATGGACCGTCACGCGACCTTCCGGAGTTAAAGGTAGAATCACTGCGCCGTCGAAGCGGAAGTGATCGCGCCAGGGCTGTGTACGGGGGTTAAAGAGCGGCGTTATCGTGCCCGTCTGGGGATCGATTGAGGCGAGGTCACTCCCTTTGTAGCGATTGCACTCGAAACAGGCAAACGCCAGATTATCCAGCGTGGTCTGACCGCCATGTTTCTGAGCGATAACATGGTCAACTTCGTGTGGGTAAAAAGTGACCTGCGGCTTACGGCAATACTCGCACCGGGTTCTTGCCCGTTGGCCGACGGCGCGGCGCAGGGCTGGTGGGGTGAGAACTGGCATAACCCTAAGGCGTGGCCGAGAGATGGAGATAAGGGAGCGCGTGCGCCTTTAAGAGGGTCACCAGATGGTTGATTCGCATGTACTCGTCCAGTTCCACAGATTCGGCCGGGGCGAGGTTGCCGCTGCGGTTTCTTTCCAGCAATTCCTCTACCCGCGCCTGCATTTCAGCCGTTGGCCCAAAGTCCAGCAGCGCCTCGGGCGAGGGTTGGTTGATCAGGAATTCCAGAATGTAGCGATATACCCGATTGGGCAAAGGGGACAGGCTGTCGAGGCCGTTTTCCAGGACTTCGGGCAGGCGAGTGCGGACGGATAGCACCCGTTCCGCCAGGGCTTCGGGTATCTGAATGGTTACCTCAACCATGGTGTTTTCCTCAGAATCCTGCAACCCACACCGCAGATGCTCAAGTGGAGATGGTGAAGGGGACGGGGCGCGTCTGCGGTGCAAGTATAGTCGATTTTTCGCTCGCACGGAAGCATTGATAGGTTCACGCCGCGCACCAGTAATCCTCCCCCTCCGCCAGCCCCCACCCCGCCAGCCGGGCGCGAATGATCTGGCGCGCCCCGCGCGAGGAGACCACGCTGAGCAGCACAGGCTTTTGGTAGCGCCGCCACAAGTCCGGCAGCGCCTCCACCGGCAGCACCGGTGTGCCGCGCAGCGAACGGCCGATCTTGCCGGGGTCAATGTCCAGATGGGCGACCAGCGGCGCGCCGGCCCGCGCGAGGTGTTTCGCCAGCCGCCGGCCCATCTGTCCCGCACCCCACAGGATGACCGCATCGCGCCCGGCCAGCGGC
Source organism: uncultured Anaerolineales bacterium (assembly GCA_964478665.1). Taxonomy (GTDB): domain Bacteria; phylum Chloroflexota; class Anaerolineae; order Anaerolineales; family CAYZNA01; genus CAYZNA01. The sequence goes on along the minus strand of CAYZNA010000015.1, from coordinate 18,972 downwards.
CCGCGCGTGAGGTAGTGTGATTTGCAGCGCAGGAAGTTTTCCACCGCGTAGCGCGGGTCGGTGCGAGTGAGGCGCTGGGGGCGGTCGCGCCAGTCGAGCAGCACCGCCGGCGCCTTTGCGAGGCGCTTGCCGGCGGTGTGGTATCGCAGCCACAACTCGTAGTCTTCCGGCCAGCCCAGATCGCGGTAGCCTCCCAGTGCCAGCAACTCCTCGCGGCGCAGCATGACCGAGGGATGGGCCAGCGGGCTTTCGATGAAGATCTCGCGGGCGATGTCTTCCGGGGTGACGAGGCTGTTCTGCCACTCGATGTACAGGCGGAAGCCCGCGCGCAGTTCACTCTCCGGGAAGCCGCGCGTCTGGCAGCCGACCACGCTCAGGTCGGGGTGCGCCCGGAGCAGGTCGCGCTGCTGTCGCAGGCGGTCGGGTGCGCAGCGGTCGTCGGCATCCATGCGGGCCAGCAGCGGGGCGCGGCAACGTTCCACGCCCAGGTTAAGGGCCGGGACCAGGCCACGGTGTGGGCTGAGATAAAAGGGTCGCAGGCGGGAATCGGCCGCGGCCCACGATTCAAGTATCCCGGGGGAGTGATCGCTGGAGCCGTCGTCCACCGCCACGATCTCAAAATCGGACAGGGTCTGGTTCAGCAGGCTGTCGAGGGCTTCCGGCAGCGTGTCGGCGGCGTTGTACACCGGCAGCAGCACGGCCATCCGCGGCGGGTGGCGGGCATCGGGCTGATGCGCGCACCTCACCAGCGCTCGTCGGATGGACGCTGCATGCGCTGGCGCTTCTCCTCCACTGCCGCCTGCACGGTCGCCAGCAGTTCCTCGCGTTTGGCGGGCTTGGTAAGGTACTTGAAGGCGCCCGCTTCCAGCCCGCGAACCTTGTCCTGCAGGGCGGCTTTGGCAGTGAAGATGATGACTGGCGGCGGCCAGATGGAGCGCCGCTTGAGGCCGGCGAGTACCTCGTAGCCGTCCATCTCCGGCATCATCAAGTCTAACAACACGACCTCCGGCGCCTGGCTGTCGAACTGATGCAGGGCCTCCGGGCCGTTGCGCGCTTCCAGTACTTCGTAGCCTGCCCGGCGCAGGGTGCTGGTAATGAGGCTCAACGTATCGCGATCGTCGTCCACGACCAGAATCAGGCCGGGCGCATTGGAGTCAGGTGTTCGGATCATCGTTTGTTCCCCCGCTTCGGATCTGGCCCGGATTATACTCCAACACTGGCGCGGCGAGCCGGCTGTAGCGAGGCAGCACCCCGGCCCTCTCGGCTGCCTCGCAGGCGTAGATCTCCGGCGCGATGCCGGTGGCTTTTGCGTAGCGGGCAGCGAGGTTGCGGGTGAACGCCGTGACCGCGGCGCGCGCTACCAGATTCACGGTGCAGCCGCCGAAGCCGGCCCCGGTCAGGCGCGCGCCGTAACAGCCCGGCAGCTCCCGCGCGATCTCTGCCATGGTGTCCAGAGCGGGAATGCTGACCTCGTACAGATCGCGCAGGCTGGCGTGGCCCTCGTTCATGGCCTGCCCGAAGGCTGCGACATCGCCGCGTTTCAAGTGCTCGACGGCGGCCCAGGTGCGGGCGCATTCCTCCACCACGTGCCGGGCGCGCTTGCGCACCACTTCCGGCAGCGCCTCGGCGTGCCGGTTGAACTCCGTCGGGGAGACGTCGCGCAGCGCGTGGATGCCGGGCAGCTTTTCGCGCAGCAAACGGACGGCCTGCTCGCACTGCTCGCGGCGCTGGTTGTAAGCCGAGTTCACCAGCGTACGTCGCACGTTGGTGTTGGCTACCACAATCGCCACGTCGGGCGGGAGGGGCACCGCTTCCCAGCGCAGCGTGCGGCAATCGAGCAGCAAGGCATGGCCGCGCCGGCCGTGCAGGCTGGCGAACTGGTCCATCAGCCCGCCCTTGACCCCCACGTACTCTCCCTCGGCGCGCTGGCAGGCGCGGGCCAGTTCCATCGGCGGCAGCGTCCAGCCGCCCAGCTCTTGCCACGCGACCGCAAAGGCCACCTCCACCGCCGCCGAGGAGCTAAGGCCGGCGCCGCGCGGCACGTCCGCCATCAGCACGGCATCCATCCCGCTCACGGGCAGGCCGCCCTGCTGCAAGGCCCACGCCACCCCGGCCGGGTAGCGCGCCCACGAGGGCAACGGCCTGCCGGCCACGTCCACGCGCGAGTCCAGTTCGGCGGTGCGAAAGGTGACGCCGCCGCGCATGTCCGGCGCGGAAAGCGATACCAGACGCGAGACGCACGGCCCCACCGCCAGATACGCGGCGCGGTCCACCGCCACCGGCAGCACCCAGCCATCGTTGTAGTCCACGTGCTCGCCCAGCAGGTTCACTCGCCCCGGCGCGCGCACCACAAAGGCCGGGCCGGCGTGAAAAGCAGCGCGGAAGGCGTGGAGCAGAGTCTCCAGGAGGGGCATGGGGGGGCAGGTGTTGGGGTGGCAGGTGTTCGGGTGTCGGGTGTCGGGCGCCAGGGGGGCGGGTTTACCTGAACACCTGACACCTCCTCACCTGAGCACCTCCTCCACCAACATTCCCATCTCCGCCAGGGCCGCGCGCAGCGACTCCCGGTCTTGCCGCTTGACCTCCACCGCCGCCGGGCTGAGCGCCTCCCCGAGGTAGCGGCTGGTTTTCGGGGAGCGGCGCAGGGTCTTGAGCAGTTCCGGCGACTTGACTCGCAGCACCAGCATATCGGACAGAGCGGCTTCGGCGCCGTTCTTCTCCCAGCGGGTGAGGGCTTCTTCCAGCGAGGGCGGCAGGAGCGGGGCAGCGTTCTTGTTCAGAAAGGCCAGCACGTGCCGAACGTGCACGCCCTGCGCTCTGGCGCCGGTCAAGGAAGCAGGCGTGAGGCGGTACAGGTAGCCTTCGCCCCCGGTGGGCAGCCATTCGGAGAAGCGCGCCGCCTGGAAGCGAACGTAGCGCGAGACCGCCCTGTCCACGGTCAGGCGGCCGTCGGGGTACACCCGCAGGCGACCGGGCGGCTCGTTGATGGGTGGAGGCTTGTCGGCCAGCAGGGCCTGGCCCTGCGTGGTCAGGCAGAAGGCCTCGCCGCCGGCGGCAAGGTCGGTCACGCCCAGCCAGTGCAGTGGGCCGGTCAGCCAGTAACGGATCAGGGCGCCGTCCACGCGTTCCCAGTGCTCAAAGCCGCGCAGGTATTCGCCGGTCAGGGCATTGCGCAGGTACCACGAATCGTAATCCCCGGCCGGGCGTTGGTAGTCTGGCTGGTGTTCTTTAATGGCAGCCACAAAAGAGTCCAGCGACCACCATTCTCCGGCCGGGACCCGGCGCAGGATGGGCAGCACCGCCGCGCGGGCCGCCGCCGGATCGTTGTGCCAGTTGCCCTCCACGGCCAGCCCCGGCACGTGATGCAGGTCGTTCCAGCCGATTGCGACCAGCCACGTCTTGAACAGCGCCGCCAGTTGCTCGTCGCGCGCGGCTTCCAGAAACGGGCGGGCCACGCCCGGATCGAGCGCAAGGCCGGGGGCGCGCAAGCAGCCGCATTCCTGCAGCAGACTGAGGGTGAGGGGCAGGGCGGCCGGAAGCAGCAGGAAGGGATGCAGGGCGGTGGATAGCCGTTCCGGGGTGGAGGCAGGCGCGCCCGGCTCGCGGCGCAGCCAGGCCAGAAGGGTGGCGGCGTCGTCTACCAGGGCGGAAAAGGCCCGCTGTACCCCGGCCTGCGGGGCGGGGGAGTAGGCCTCGCCCGGGGGCACCTCGCCCGGCGCCGGGCGGGCAGGGAACAGGGCGGCCAGGTCGGCCGGGACGTAGACGAATTCCTGCGGTCCGGCGGCGGCAGAATCGAAGGCGCGGGCGATCAGGCCGTAATACCACAGCATCTCTGCCGGGGAGACCGGGTCCAGCCAGGGCATTTCGCGGTCGCGCTTGCCGGGTCCCATCTGGCGGATCTCGCCGACCTGGCGGGTGAATTGAGCGGCTGGCAGCCGGCCTCCGGCGGCCAGCAGGGCTTCAAAGGCGACCCTGGCCTCATCCGGTAGGGTGGCCACGGTCTCGCGGGCCAGAAAGGGATCGAGCATGGCCGCAGTCAGTTCGGCGCGGGCCTCGGGGGCGGCGCTGCTTTGCAGCTCCAGTCCCCAGAATTCGGCCACGATTTGCAGATGGCCGAGGTCTTGATCTTGTAGCGCCTGAACGAGGTTGAACACCGTCTGCTATACCCCCGCATCCCAGCCGGCTTCTTCGACCGCGAGGAAGATGTCGGTGGCCGAGATGATGCCGATTAGCGCGCCGCGCGCGTCGCTGACCGGCAGGTGATGCACGCCCAGGGCCTGCATCTTGAGCGAGGCCTGTTTTATGCTCCACTCCGGGGCGGCCACTTCGATGGGTGAGGTCATGATCTCGCGCACGCTGACGGCGCGCTGAAACTGAGCGACATCCCGGCCAGCGTTTCCGGCGGCGGGGTCTGGCGGGGCAGCAGGTAGCGCACGGCAAAAAAGGCGTAGATGCCCGGCGTCAGCATGAGAACGAGGCGGGCCGCGTAGCGGGCAACCTGCTCCCGACGGCTGGGTGGGCCGGATGGCGCGGGTTCCTGCCGCACGGCGAGCGGCGCGGCGGTTTCTATTTTGAGAGGCTGAGCAAAACGCACGGTAACGGAGTCGGGGCGTTTCGCCATCAGCGTCGTCTCCAGTGTCTCACGTTCAACGTCAGGTCAACCAGGAACAGGGTGAGGGAGGTGAGGGCCAGCAGCACGGTCAGCCAGCCGCCCGGCGCGAAGTCGGTATTGAACGACAACAACCCGACGAGGGAGGCCACGCCAACGAGCGCGACGGCCAGCGGAGAGAGCCAGTCCGGGGCGGCGGCGGAGGTGGAGGGGCGCGAGGGCGCGGGGGCATGGCCATCGGTAGCTGCCGCCGCTTCGTGGAACCGTCGCTCGGCCTCCGGCCAGTTCAGCCCGCTTTCCACTAGATACGAGCCGACCAGTTGCAGTTGCCACGGGTGGCCCCCGGCCAGTTTCAGCGCAGCGGCGAGAGCCGCTTCCGGCAGAGTAATGCCGGCGTGGGCGGCGGTGCCGGCCAGCAGGGCGCGGGCCTCGGCCTCTGGCAGTGGGCCGAGGGGGATGGGCGCGGGCGGGAAGATGTTGTAGAAGGGAGAGGTCATCTGCCGCTGCGCGGAGTAGTCAATCAGCGGGGTTTTGGTGGCGACGGCCAGAGTGAGATTCGCGCCCTGCGCGAGGCCGCGCAGCGCGATGAAGAACTCGTCGCCGAAGTCCTCCGGGTTGCCGGCCGCGCGGTCAAACTCGTCCAGACAGAGCAGCAGGCGCCGGCCGGCCAGGGCGCGCTCAAGGTCGCGTGGGGTGGCTTCCCCCTCCCTGCTCAGGCCGAGCGCCTGCGCCAGCTCGCCGAAGAATTCGCCGGCGCTTTCTACCAGTTGCATGTCCAGATACTCGACCCGCACGGCAGAATCGCCGGTCACCTCGGCGTAACGCTCTTTGACGTACCATAGCAGGGACGACTTGCCCCAGCGCCGGTCGGCGACGATAGAAACGTTGGCGTCTTTGCGCAGGTAGCCCCAGATGGCGGCCAGCTCCGCTTCCCGCCCGAAGAACAGGCGCGGGTCGCGGATCATGCCCTGAATGGTGAAGGGGTTGAGGGGTGTGGGGGTGGCTTGCTCCGGCATGTTGGCCTCCTGCACAGATTGTACTCCGATTTGCAACGTGGGCAACCATGGTTTGCGGCGCGGCCCTCGCTACGCTACACTACGCCCATGATCAGGGCCATCCTTCTGGGGAACGCGCAGGATGCCGGGCTGCCGCAGGCCGGCTGCGACTGCGAGAACTGCCAGCGGGCGTGGGCCTTCCCGGCTGAGCGGCGGGCGGTCAGCGCGCTGGGGGTGCTCGATACCGCCGCCGGGGAGTGGTTTCTCGTGGATGCTACGCCGGATTTCCGCGAGCAGTTTCACATCATGCAGGCCGCGGCCGGGGAGGCGCAGTTCGCCGGCGTCCTGCTCACCCACGCCCACATCGGGCACTACACCGGGTTGATCCATCTGGGCTACGAGGCGATGAACGCGCGCGGCGTGCCGCTGTACGGCACGAGGCGGATGCTGGCCTTCCTGCGGGAGAACGCGCCGTGGCGGGGGCTGGCCCCCGATACCTTCGGCAATCGGGGGCTGGTCGAGGGCGGCAACGTGGCCCTGCGCGAACTGACGCCCGACCGGCCCGGCGCGCTCACGCCGGACCTCACCGTCACGCCGCTGCTGGTCCCGCACCGTGACGAGTGGAGCGACACGCTGGCCTTTGTGGTCTCCGGCCCGGCGCGCCGGCTGCTGTACCTGCCGGATATTGACGGTTGGGATCGCTGGGCGCGCCCGGTGCGGGAGGTGGTGGCCGGGGTGGAGGTGGCCCTGCTGGACGCGACTTTCTTCAGCGCAGACGAATTGCCCGGCCGGGAGGTGAGCCGGGTGGGGCACCCGCTGGCGACCGATACCGCCGCCCGGCTGGCGGGCCTGCCCACTGAGGTGCGGCTGATCCACCTCAACCACAGCAACCCGTTGCACCGGCGCGGGCCGGAGCGGGCGTGGCTGGAGGCGCAGGGTCTGGGCGTGGGGGAGCCGGGGCAGTACTGGGATGTGTGACCGAACGAGTCAGGCCGGCCGGGGCGTCAACGGTCTGGTCTGCTCGGCGAGCTTTTCTTGCAGCCAGAGATTCACCAGCGTTTCGAGCTGCACTCCCCGCCGCTGCGCTTGCTGCTCTATGGCGTGGAACAGGTCCACCTCTACCGGCACCGCGCAAGTGATGTCAAACTTCACGTCGGGCGCATCGGTGTCGAAGTCAGTGAAGTCGTGGGTATCCCAGAATTCACCAATCGCCTCGTCAGTGGCTACCTGAGAAATGGTGCTGAGGTTGTTATCTGCGTCCATAGGCTTTACGCTCCCTGTTGCTCATATCGCGCGCGCTGATGATAATCGCGGTTCTCGTCCCTGGCTTGTGGATGAAGAAGACGGAAAGGTATCTGCCACCAAATGTCTGGCCAAAGGCGGCATAAATATTATCGCCGATGGTGCGGCCCTTTTCCGCGAACCGGATACGAGGCCGATTGAGCAGGACCTGCGTGGCATCACGGCAGGTGACGCCGTGCTTGGTCTCGATTTTATCTTCGATGTTTTCCGGGCAAACGATGGAGTCGATCTGCATGCTTCAAGTATAGCACCGAAGAACCTGGCGTGTCAGCTTTCTGGCTCCTGCAAGGGTTTCTATATCACGACCGCCAGTGCAGCCACCACGGTGGGTCCCCGGCGAAATACAGCACAATGCCGCCTGTGCCGTCGCGCAGCACGCCGGAGACCGCCGGCAGGCTGACCCCGTTGCGCAGCACGAAAGGCCCCAGCCGGTACAATTGCATGTCGCCGGTATCTGGCGCCACCACCCCCAGCAGCGACTCGCCGCGCGCGTAGTTGACCGCGGTGAACCACAGCCGCCCGTGGCCGTCAACCGCCAGCGAGTCGCCCTGACCGGCCGGCAGCGCCAGCCCGGTGGCTTTCCCCAGCGGCAGGTGCTGCCATACCCCACCCCTCCAGCCGCTGGCGCCCCATCCGGCGCTCCCGCCGGCATATTCCCACAGAAACCACACTGTGCCATCCGGCGCAAAGGCCAGGTCGCGCACCGGGCCGGGCAGGCCCTCCCGCCGGCTGAGGGTCCCCCAGCGGCCCCCCGGCGGCAGGTAGCTGGCGCCGCCGATCGAGCCGACCCATACGGTGCCGTCCGGGGCCAGCCCCCGATTGCCGAAGGTATCGGGGGCCAGCTTGACGGCGTTGGCGGTGTTGCTCAGCAAGCCATCTGCCTGGCGCAGCGCCCGCAATTCGGGATCGGCCACGAACAGGGTGTCGGATTGGGCGATGACCCACAGCCGGCCGGCCTGGTCGAGCGCCCCCTGGGCGGGAAAGTTGATCCGCAGTGGGGAGCGTTGGCCCCCGGCCCGGACCCGGATCAGGCCGCGCAGCGGGTTCTGGGCCACCCACGCTTCCTCGGGGCCGGCGGCCAGCACGCGGGCGGCTTCCGGCAGGGGTATCCGGGCGGTGACGCGGCCGGTGGAGAGCCGGAAGCGGAAGACTTGCTGGCCGGCCTCGTCGGCGCACCAGGCGGTATCCCGGTCGGGGAGCGGGAGAATGCTTCCGCTGCAGGAAACGCTGGTTACAGGCCGAGTCCAGCGGCCCGGGGGCAGGGAAAGCCGCAAGTCGAGGTTGTGCTCCCCCGGCAGGATCAGGGCCGGGATCAGCAAAAAGGGGGCGGGCCACAGCCGGCGCAGGGGGACGATGAGCAGCGGGGCGAGGGGGACGGGCGCCAGCAGCCACAGGCCCGGCCAGCGCCCGGCCTGTTGCCACAGCACGGCGACGCACAGCAGCAGGGCCGGGGCAAACGGGGCCAGCCGGCGGGCGAGGCCGGACATGCGCCGGGCGGGGGAGGCTTCGGCCCGGATCAGGTCCAGGCCGTCGCGGGGAAGGGGACGCAGGAAGCCGCGCAGGCCGGGGTGCAGGCCGGGTACGGCGGCGCGGGCGGCGAGGGCAGTGAGGGCCAGGGCCGGGGCGGCGAGGCCGGCCGGCCACAGGGCGGTCTGGTTGCGGTTAGAGGCGAAGAGGGCCAGGGCGAGGACCTGACTGGCAGCCAGGGCCAGCAGCAGTTGGCGGAAGCCGGCCGGTGTGAGCAGGCCGCGCCGGCGGGCAAGGGCAAAGTCGTGCAGGCGGGTTCCGGCGGCCAGCAGGCAGGCGAGGGGGAGCAGCAGCGACCAGTACAGGTCCAGCACCGGCAGAAGGATGAAGGCTACTCTGTGGATGTGGGAGCCGTCACGTTGTGTGCGGGCTACGGTGAGTTATCCGCCACCGGCCATCCGCCAGTCTCCAATCTCCAATGTCCAATCTCCAATCCCTCAGTGGTGCAGGATCTGCGAGAGGAACAGCCGGGTGCGTTCTTCTCTGGGGTTGGCGAAGAACTGGGCCGGCGCGCTCTGCTCCACGATCAGGCCGCCATCGAAGAAGATGATGCGGTCGGCCACCTCGCGGGCGAAGCCCATCTCGTGGGTGACGGCCATAATGGTGTAGCCGCTGACCGCCAGGTCGCGCATCACGTCCAGCACCTCTTTGATCATCTCCGGGTCGAGCGCGGAGGTTGGCTCGTCGAAGAGCATGATTTTGGGCTGCATGGCCAGGGCGCGGGCGATGGCGACCCGCTGCTGTTGCCCGCCGGAGAGCTGGCCGGGGTATTTGTGGGCCTGTTCGGGGATGCCGACGCGGTTAAGCCATTGCATGGCGATTTCGGTGGCGTGGTCCAGGGTCCATTTGCGCACGTTGATCGGGGCCAGGGTGATGTTTTCCAGCACGGTCAGGTGCGGGAACAGGTTGAAGGATTGGAAGACCATGCCCACTTCGCGACGGATTTCCTGAATGTTGCGGATATCGTGCGAGAGTTCGATGCCATCCACAACGATCTGGCCCTGCTGGTGATCTTCCAGCCGGTTGATGCAGCGGATGAAGGTGGATTTGCCGGAGCCGGAGGGACCAATGATGACCACCACTTCGCCGGTTTTGACGCTGAGGGTGATGCCGCGCAGGGCCTCGAATTCATCGAACCATTTGTGAACATCGCGGCAGATGATGATGTCTTCCTGCATGCTTTTTTCTGGGCCTTGTGTGGTCGCCATGAGTTAGCTCCTGTTGAGTGCGGCTGGCAGCGCAGGTCATGCAACGCGAGGCGCGCCGGGAGGTGTACGGGTTGGATGGTGGTTAACGTTCTCCCACGCCCAGGCGGGCCTCCAGCCGGTAGCTGTACCACGACATGGCGTAGCTGCCGGCGAAGTAGATGGCGGCGGCAAACAGGTACAGTTCGCGGCGCAGCCCCAACCATTGCGGGTTGGAGACGATGGGGTTGACGATGCCCAGCAGGTCAAACAGGCCGACCACCGCCACCAGCGAAGAATCTTTGAAGACGCCGATGAACAGCCCCACGATGGCCGGGATCACCGCGCGCAACGCCTGGGGCAGGATAATGAAGCGCATTTTCTGCAGGGTGTTCAGCCCCAGGGCGTCGGCGGCTTCGTACTGGCCCCTGGGGATGGCCTGCAGGCCGCCGCGCACGTTCTCTGCCAGATAGGCGGCGGTGAACAGGGCGAAGCCGACCATCACTGCCCAGGCGTTCTTGACCTTGATGCCGCTGGGGAAGAACAGGGGGACCATGATGATGGCGGTGAATAGCACGGTGATGAGCGGCACGCCGCGGATCACCTCGATGTACACCGTGCTGGCGGCAGCCACCACGTTGCCCTTGAACATCCGATTGAAGGCGTAGGCCAGCAGTAACACCAGCAGCGGCCAGAAGGCCAGCGCCTGTTCCGCCCCGTTGCGCGCGCTGGCCAGCAGCGCCGGGGTGGAGCTGAACAGCCCCCACCCGGTTATCAGCAGGGCGGCCGGCCAGGTGATCCACCCCGGGATGCCGGGAATGGTGCTGCGCCGCCCGAGCGCCAGCAGTAGCCCCAGCGGGAAGGAGGCCACAATGGCGAAGACCGAGACGATCATGGTGAACAGCAGGCCGCCCCAGTTATCCACGTTGATGATCGGGAAGGCGCCGCTTGAGGCTGCCAGTCGCCAGGCGATGTACAGCGCCGGCCAGGCAGCCACCCAGACCACAAAGCCGGGCCAGGTGAACTTGATCACTCGTTGCCAGTACAGCAGGCCAAAGGCGGCCAGCACCAGCGCCTCGCCCAGCAGCAGGGTGCGCGGGGAGAGCAGCGCCGCACCTTTGTTCAGCCCGGCCAGGATAATGTACAGGACAGGCGGGGAAAGCAGCAACAGCAGGGTGACGATCCGGCGCGCCAACCGCAGACTCGCGGGCAGCAGGTTATACGCCAGCAGGCTGATCACTCCCAGCCCGACCACGAATCCGAGCGCCAGATACACGCGGGGCAGGAATTCCACCGGCAGGGTGCCGGTCATGAGCAGCTTCCACGAGCTGGCTACCACGCCCCAGGTGGCGCCGCTGGTGGGGGTGCGGAACTCGGGGGCGGTGATGGTCGTGTCGAAGGTGGCGCGGACGACCGCGTAGCTCCAGAAGCCGCGCGCTGCCGCCACAAGGACTAGCATCAGCAGCAGGGTAAGCAGACTGTTGGTAATGGAGGTGTACAGGCTTTTCTTGAGCCAGCGGCTGGCGACGCTGTGGCGGTGGCGCAGTTCACCGGTTGCCGCGCTTATCAGGCCGGCCAGCCAGGCCAGCAACAAGATCAGGGTGGGGATGGGGTCGGACCTGAGTTGATTGACCACGTACCCCAGGGCGGCGGCGGCCAGCACGGCCAGCCACAGGGTGAGCCACCGCGTACGGGTGACGTGATCTTGCAGAAAGAGCCGCAGGTCAAACGCGGGTTTGACCGGCTTTCCGGGGGAGGAAGTGGGGCTGGCTGCAAGTTCCATGATTAACGCTCCACCAGTTTAACGCGCTCGTTATACCAGTTTAGCAACGCGGAGGTCGCCAGGCTGGTTGCCAGGTAAGTGACCATCACGATCAGGATGACCTGCACCGCTCGCCCGGACTGGTTGATGGTAGTGAAGGCCACGCCGTAAAGGTCCGGGAAGCCAATGGCGATAGCCAGGCTGGAGTTTTTGGTCAGGTTGAGGTACTGGCTGGTGAGCGGGGGAATGATGACCCGCAGGGCTTGGGGCAGGACAACCAGTTGCAGGCGCTGGCCCTCGGTCAGGCCCAGGGCGCGGGCAGCCTCTGACTGTCCCTTTGAGACCGATTGGATGCCGGCCCGCACAATCTCAGCGATGAAGGCAGCGGTGTAGATAATCAGGCCGACCAGTAGAGCGGTAAACTCCGGCGAGAGCTTGGCGCCGCCGGCGATGTTCAACCCTTCTCGCGCCGGAATGCTCCACACGACCGGCCGCTCGGTGACGGGCACAACCAGGTAGTTCTCCGGGTCGGCCACGGTGGCCAGTTCGGCGGCCAGCACCGGGCGCGGAGCGGCGAACACATCGCACTCGCCGGCGGTGAATTTGGCGGTCGCCTGATCGGGCCGGGTGGCGCGGGAGACGGTGTAAGGCAGGCCCATCTTGCGCACCTGCGAGATCAGGTTGGGTTCAGAGGTCGAGTCGCGCACCACGCACACTTTGAGGGCGGCGGCAGCCTGCTGCTCCTGCGGCAGGGCTTGCAGTTGATCAATGTGATCTACTCTGGCGCGGGTGAACACGAATTTCTCGATGTCGGCCACCTCGCGGATGCGGGTGGCGCGTCCGGTGAGCAGCGCCTGATTGTCGGATACCGCGACCGAGACTACCCACCCGAGGACGAGCACGATGGCAAAGCCGGCCAGCCCCCACCCGAGGCGGTTGGCCGGTCGCCCGGTATGTTCCTCGCGGCGGCTCAATAACACCCACAGCACCTGGAACTGGATCACACCCAGCACCAGAAAGGCAAACCAGATGGGAAACGAGGGCGTGAATTCCGGCGCGGGGATGTTCAAGCCGCGTTGGGTGAGATAGATTGGCAGGCCCAGCGGCTGGATCGCCTGAGCGACCTGCGGCAGGGCGAGGAGGACGCTGAAGTAGAGGAAGACCAACTGGATCAGCAGGGGCGTGTTGCGGATGATTTCAATGTACCACTGGACGATGTTGCGGATCAGCCAGTTCTCTGAGAGGCGGGCAATGCCGGCCAGCGTGCCCAGGATGGTGGCGAAAATGATGCCCAGCACCGCCACCTTGATGGTGTTGAGCAGGCCGATGTAGATCGCGTACCAATAGCTGTCTGTAAGCTCGTAATTCAGGACGGTTTCGGAGATGTCGAAGGCCGCCTCGGTGCTCATGAAGTCGTAGGCGCAGCGGATGTTGTGCGAGCCATCGCGACAGATGAACTGGGCCTCGCCCAGCCGGCCGACGTTGGATGCAAAGTTGGCGCCCAATGTGCGCGCCGCCAGGATGGCGAAGATTACAAAGCCAATCTGGCCCAATACCCCCAGCACGCGCACATCGCGCCAGAAGGGGATGGGCCGTCTGAGACGCCCGGGAGGGCTGTCGGTGCCTGGTTGAGTCATCGGCATTGCTCCTCTCTGGTGGTCCGGCCATCTGTCGTCACCATGTGCGGTTCTGTCCGGGCGTGCGTCCCGGGGCGGACGTCACCTGGCTGATACGGTTTCTGCGGCCCGGCAGGGCGCCGGGCCGCAGAAACAGGCCGGGCGAAGATCGGTAGCAACAGCCTCGCCGGGCTTTGTCTTTTAGCGGAATGGTGGCGAGTACAGCAGCCCGCCGTTGGTCCACAGGTTGTTCACCCCGCGCGGCAGATCGAACGGGGTGTCCGGGCCAAGGTTGCGGTCGTAGATCTCGCCGTAGTTGCCGACCTGCTTGACAGCCTGCAAGCAGAAGTCGTTGCGCAGGCCCAGCGCCTGCCCCAGGTCGCCGACCACGCC
>CAYZNA010000015.1:0-5577 GCA_964478665.1 uncultured Anaerolineales bacterium | reverse complement strand
GGGATCGTCGCTGCCCAGCATCTGGTCGGCGTTCGCCGAGGTGACGCCCTTTTCTTCTGCCTGGAAGGTGCAGAAGGTGACCCACTTGACGATGTCGAACCAGTTGTCGTCACCGTGGCGGGTCAACGGCCCCAGCGGTTCTTTCGACATGGTTACTGCCAGGATAACGTGGTCGCCGGGCACTTTCATCTGGGTCTGCGAAGCCACCAGGCCGGATTTGTCGGTGGTGAAGCCGTCGCAGCGGCCTTCGTCATAGGCCTCGCGGGTGGAGGGAGCGTCCGGGAAGACCACGGCCTCGTATTTGATGCCGCGCGCGGTCATCACATCGGCCAGGTTTTTCTCGGTGGTGGTGCCGGATTGCACGCAGATCGAGCCGCCTTCCAGGCCTTCCAGCTCGGTGATGCCGCTGGACTTGAGCACCATCATGCCCTGTCCGTCATAGAAGGTGGTGGGGGCAAAGTTGAAGCCCAGAGCGGTGTCGCGGCTGATAGTCCAGGTGGTATTGCGGATCAGCACGTCCACTTCGCCGGACTGCAGCACCGGGAAGCGTTCGGTGGCGGTGGTGGGGCGGATCTCGAACCTGGTGGCGTCGCCCAGCACGGCCGCGGCAATGGCCTTGCAGTAGTCCACGTCAAAGCCGCTGAAGGTGCCGTCCTGATTCAAGAAGCCAAAGCCGGGCAGGTTGGCGTTGCCGCCGCACTTGAGAGTGCCGCGCTGTTGCACGGTGGCCAGGGTGTCACCGCCGCCGGCAAAGGTGACCGGCACTTCCTTGACTTGCGGCGTGCCGGCAACCTGCACTTCGCGGGTCACCTCAACCACGCGGGTGACTTCCACCGTGGTGGTCGTGCCGCCCCCGCAGGCTGCCAGGATGAGCGCCAGTACGATGGCGCCCACAAACAACGGAAATAGCTTTCGGGTCATTACTCTCCTCCTCATGTGATGGATGGTGGATTGATCGGGTCCTGGGAAATAGTGCGCGGATGTAGACGTGAGTGCGGGCGCCTCCTTTCTGGACTAAGCTGATAGAGTTGTTCCAACCAGGGAACCTTAGTATAGCATAAAGGTACCAATCACAAAAATGCGCTGGCAGGCCGAGTCCCTGCTGGCCGGCGATTCTGGTGAAGCGCCTGACGATGCCCGAGTCGCCGGGGAGGCGGAGCAGGTTGTGTTACACCTGGCGCCGCATCGAGCGCCGGCGCAGGTGGAGGCCGGGGCGATCGGGTTATAATAGCGCCGCTTATGGAACAATTCCTTCAGGCCGAAACACTGGTCATTGAATTGCTGCTGGTGGTCTCGCTGGTGGCCATCGGCGTGCGCCGTCTACGCATCCCGTACACCGTGGCGCTGGTGGTGGTCGGGCTGCTCATCACCGTCCAGCAACCGCCGCAGCTCACCATCACGCCGGAGCTGATCCTGGTGCTATTTGTGCCGCCGCTGGTGTTCGAGGCGGCCTTTCACTTGAACTTTGCGGAGTTGCGCCGCAACCTGCCGGCCATCCTCATGTTGGCCGTGCCCGGCGTGGTGATCACCATGCTGATGGTGGGTGGCCTGCTGCTGTGGCTGACCCCACTCAGCCTGCCGGCCGCGCTGGTCTTCGGCGCCTTGATTGCGGCCACCGATCCGGTGGCGGTGGTGGCGCTCTTCCGCGCCATCGGGGTGCCCAAACGGTTGGCGGTGCTGTTGGAGGGCGAGAGCCTGCTCAACGACGGCACTGCCATTGTGGTCTTCCGGCTGATGGTGGCGGTGGCGCTCACCGGCCAGTTCGATCTGCTGGACGGCTTGACCGAGTTCATTCGGGTGGCGGCCGGGGGCGTCATCACCGGGCTGGTGTTGGGCTGGCTGATCTCGCGCCTGATCGCCCGCGTGGACGACTATTTGATCGAGACCACCCTGACCACGGTGCTGGCCTTTGGCGCGTACCTTGTTGCCGAGCGGCTGCACTTTAGCGGGCTGCTGGCGGTTGTGGCAGCCGGGTTGGTGAACGGAAACCTGGGACCGCAGGGGATGAGTCCCACCACGCGCATTGTGCTCTTCAATTTCTGGGAGTACGTGGCGTTTCTGGCCAACTCGCTGGTTTTCCTGCTCATTGGCCTGCAAGTCAACTTGCTCGAATTGCTGGGCGCCTGGCAGCCCATCCTGTGGGCAGTGCTGGCGGTGCTGGCGGCGCGCGCGGTGGTGGTGTATGGCCTGAGCCTGCTGGCCAATTTGCTGGCCGGGCGAGCGCCGGAGGCGCCGGGCGACCCGGTGCCGTTCCGCTGGCAGCACGTGATGGGCTGGGGCGGCCTGCGTGGCGCGATCAGCCTGGCCCTGGCCCTCAGCCTGCCGGCAGCGCTGGGCGCGGAGCGTTCCTTGCTGCTGACCATGGCCTTTGGCGTGGTGCTTTTCACCCTGCTGGTGCAGGGCATTACCATGCGCCCCCTGGTGCGCGCACTGCGCATCGTCACCCGCAGCCAGGCCCAGGCACACTACGACATCCGCCACGCCCGGCCGCACGCGGTGCGCGCCGCCGAGCACCACCCCGACCAGCTGTACCGCGCGGCCCTGTTCTCCACCCACGCCTGGGACGTGTTGCGGGCCGAGATTGGCGCTAACGTCGGCGTACTCTCCGAAGACCTGCGCGAAATGCTGCGCGCCGACCCGGCGCTGGAGGCGGAGGAACTGGACACCGCTCGCCGCGAAATGCTGCGCGCCCAGCGCAGCGCCCTGCTCGGGCTGCGCCGCGACGGCGTGATTTCCGAGGAAGTATTCGAAAAGCTCACTACCGAGGTGGACACGCGCCTGATCCAGGAGCAGATTCCGGCTCTGGCAAAGGGACCGGCGCGCGCTCGTTTTCTGGACATCACTCTGCAACCGGCCTCGCGCGTGGTGGGCCGGACCGTGGCGGAGGCTGGCTTGCCGCGCGAGGCCGTGCTGGTGCACATTCGCCGCGCCGGAGAGTTGATTATCCCGCGCGGCGATACCCGCTTGCAGAGCGGCGACGAGATTACCCTGCTCGCTCGCCCGGAACAGGTGGGGGAGGTCGAGCAATGGCTCGGCTCGCTCGAGCGGCCCGAACAACCGGCCGAGAACCGGGTCGTGGCTTGAGCCGGCCCCGTCCGGGTAACCCCTGGAGGACAACATCCTGATGCTTGAATGGATACGCGCCCTGCGCCTGTCGCCGCTGTTGCCGGTAACCCTGCGCATTGGCCTGGTGTTGCTGCTGGCGCTGCTGGCCCGGCGCGCCCTGCGCCTGGCCGCGCGGAGGGTGGAGCGGGTTCTGGACAGGGCCGGTGGAGACGCGGGGCGGGCAGCGCGGCTCAAGACCTTCGCCGGGGCCGGCCGCGCCGCCTTCAACGTGCTCATCCTGTTTGTGGCCGGGTTGACCGTGTTGTATCTGCTGGATATCAACGTGGCCCCGCTGCTGGCCGGGGCCGGGGTGGTCGGGCTGGCCATCTCGCTCGGGGCGCAGACCCTGATCAAGGACTACCTGGCCGGGTTGCTGCTGCTGATTGAGGACCAGTTCCGGGTGGGGGACGTGATCCAGGTGGGCGAGCACAGCGGCGCCGTGGAACGGATCACCCTGCGGGTCACCTCGCTGCGCGATCTGGAAGGGAAGCTGCACCACATCCCCAACGGCGAGATCCGCGTGATGTCCAACGCCACCCGCGACTGGGCGCGCGCGGTGGTGGACCTGACCGTGGCCTTCGACGCCGACTTTGGCGTCGTGGTCCGCGCCCTGGAGGGGGCCGCAGAACAAGCCAGGGCCGACGAAGCCCTGCGGGCCGACCTGCTGGAAGCGCCGCAGACCTCAGGCTGGGTCGGGTTGAGCGATTGGGGGGTGAAAGTGCGCCTGATGGTGCGGACCACCCCCGGCCAGCAGTGGCAGGTCGCTTCGGCGCTGCGCCGATACGCGCTGGAGGCCATGCGCCGCGAGGGCGTGCCGGTGGCCCTGCCGGCTCAGGAGATCCATGTCACTCCGACTCCCTGAGCGAACGCACGAGCACATCGAGCACCGCAGCGCCACTTTGCGGCGGCCCGTTCGTCGGCCGGACCCTGCGCAAAGTGGCGCTGCCCGGCGATGTGCTGGCCCTGGCCCTGCGCCGGGATGGAGAGCTGCTGGTGCCGCGCGGCAGCAGCCGGTTGGAACGGGGCGATCAGCTCACGCTGGTCGGGACGCGAGAGTCTGTTGACACTGCTCGACGGATGTTTGATGCGGTGCAGGGATAACCCTGCGGGGCGGCGGTGTTCCCCGGCGGGGCGCCGGCCGAATTCATCACGACCATCACCAGCACAGTGAGGGCCAGCAGCGGCAGGAACAACCGCCGGCCACGGCCGGGCGGCAGGGAAGCCAGGGGGTGAGGCATGGGGTCGTCGGGGCGACCCGGCGGGTCGCCCGTACCCGGCGAGCGGCGGGAGAAGCGTGAAGCGTGGAGCGCACGCATGACCTTACACGCTTCACGATGTGATGTCCTGTCGCTGAAACAGGCACGCCGTGAGCGCAATCAGCCCCAGCACCCACGCACTCAGCATTGTCACCGAGAAGGTGGTTTTGCCGGCCCCATTCGGGCCGAGGAAGCCGTACACCGCCCCGGCCGGTACGCTCAGGGTGAGGTCGTGCACGGCACGCACACGCTTGCGGCCGCGACCGAAAACCTTGCTTAGTCCTTCCACGCGAATGGCCGGGGCGCCCCGGTTGGGGTGGGGAGCGGTCATGGCCGGTCGGGGTGGGCGAAAGCCTCCCGCTGGCCGATGGCGAAGTAGGTGCTGGCCTGGTCAGGGCCTTCCAGTCTGAAGGGGGCGCCGGCCGGGAGCACGGTGGCGTGACCCTCGCGCACGCGGTACACGCGCCGGGCCAGATGCACGGCGAAGTCGTTGCGCAGAGCCTGCAAGTACAGCCCGCCGGGCGGCGCCAGGGAAATATCGCTCAGCTTCTGCGCCAGGGCCAGCGCCAGTTGATAGTTCTCCACGTCCACTACCACGCGCGGTTGGAATGGCTCCTGCAGCTCCTGCCGCACCTGTGAGAGGCGGTGCTTGCGCAGGGTGGGGCTGCCGGCGCCCGAGGTGCGCCGGCGCCCATTGGTGCGCTCCGGCATGAATTCCGGGCGGACCAACAGTACCACCGAGCGCAACAGCGAACCGGAACGGTGGGCGATGCCTTTGGGAGTGAGCGCCAACTCCTCCGCGTGCAGGGTCTCGGCGCCGATCTCGGTCTCCAGCGTGATCACCCCTTCGTGGACAATGAAAAGCTCGTCCGCATCGGGGTGCCGGTGCCAATCTATCATCCCGTTGCACACAAACAGGTGCACCCGCATGTGGCCCAATGTGGCCAGCGGCGCCAGCATGAACGGCTTCTCGAGTCCGCCGGCAATTTCAGAGAGATTAAGGGTGTTCGCCATGGCCTGATTGTAGCCGCGAAGCGGGCGCGGGCGCAAGCGATGCGGGGCATGGGGTGCATGTCCCGCTGGTGGTCAATTGCCGCCTCGGGGCGACCAGAGACGGTCGCCCCTACGCCCGGAACGGCGCACGTAGGGGCGGGCGTCCCTGCCCGCCCCCCCCCCCCCCCCCCCCCCCCCCCCCCCCCCCCCCCCCCCCCCCCCC
>CAYZNA010000014.1:14250-24461 GCA_964478665.1 uncultured Anaerolineales bacterium | reverse complement strand
GACACGGCGGCGCAGGTGCGCTTCTCGGTTACCGACACCGGCATCGGCATCCCGCTCGCGCGGCAGGGGGCGGTCTTCCAGCGCTTCACGCAGGTGGACGGCTCCACCACCCGCCAGTACGGCGGCACCGGCCTGGGGCTGGCAATCTCCAGACAACTGGTGGAACTGATGGGCGGGCAGATCGGCCTGACCAGGGGTACGGGCCGTGCGAGCACCGTATGGTAGGTCATGCGGTTTGAGAAGCAGGCGGAGGCCCCGCCCGCGCCGCTTCCCCCGGCCGACCGGCGCGATGTGCGCGTGCTGGCGGTGGATGACAACGCCACCAACCGCATGATCTTGAGCCGGATGCTAACCGGCTATGGCTGCCGGCCCGCCGTGGCAGCCAGCGGCGCCCAGGGCCTGGAAATGCTGCGGCAAGCCGCGCTGGCCGGCGACCCCTTCCGGCTGGCGCTGCTGGACATGCAGATGCCGGAGATGGATGGCGAGCACACCGCCACGGCCATCAAAGCCGATCCCCTGATCCAGGACGTGATACTGGTGATCCTGACCTCAATGGGCCAGCGCGGCGACGCCGCCCGGTTGGAGGCCATTGGCTGCGCCGGCTACTTGCTCAAGCCAATCAAGCAGGCTCAACTGTTCGAGGCCCTCAGCGCCGTGCTCGGCCAGCGCGGCGACCGCGACGCGCAGCTTCGCCGGCTGGTCACGCGCCACACCCTGTCTGAGCAAAAACGAAGCGAACTGCGGCTGCTGCTGGCAGAAGACAACCCCATCAACCGCAAGCTGGTGGTCACGCTGCTGGAGCGGGCCGGATACGCGGTGGACACGGTCGAAAACGGGCGGCAGGCGGCCGAAGCGGTGCGGCGCTAGTCCTCCCACGTGGTTTTTATGGACGTGCAGATGCCGGAGATGGACTGGTTGGAAGCCACGCGCTCCATCCGCGCGCGCGAGGGCGCCGGCCGCCGCACGCCCATCGTCGCCATGACCGCCCACGCCATGAAGGGGGATCGGGAACGCTGCCTGCAGGCCGGCATGGATGACTATATTTCCAAGCCAATCCAGCCCCAGGACCTGTTCGCCGCCATCGAGCGCTGGGCCGGGGGAACAGCCCGCCCGGCGGAGGCCGCGCAGCCGGCCGCGCCAGAGTCAGACGCGCAGGCGCCCATCAACCTGGAGGAAGCCCTGATCCACTTCGGGGATGACCGCGAGATGTTCCTTGAACTGCTGGACGAGTTTGTGGAACAGCTCCCTGGCAAGCTGAACGGGCTGCGCGCCGCTTTGCACGACGCCGACACGCGCGCGCTAACGCAGGTAGCGCATAACCTGAAAGGGCTGGCCAGCACCTTTGGCGCCGATCAAATGACGGACTGCGCCCGGCAACTGGAGGCCGGCAGCGCTGGCGGGGATCTCTCGCAGGCCGGAGCGCTCATCGCCGGGATTGAGGCCGAACAGCCCCGGCTGGAGGCCTTTCTGGCAACCCTGCGGGCAGGCGAAATGTAGCACGGAAGTCAGGAATCTGAGGGTAAAATAGGCCCCATGTTGCCCCGGCTTCTCCCCTGGTATGCGGCTGCGAGTGCGATTACCTTTGGCCTGTACGCCTACGACAAGGGTCAGGCGCGGACCGGCGGCCGGCGGGTGCCAGAACGGACGCTTCACACCCTGGAGGCGCTGGGCGGCTGGCCCGGGGCGCTGATCGGCCAGCATACCCTGCGTCACAAAACGCGCAAGTTCAAATATCAGGCGGTCTTCTGGCTGATCGTGGTCGCCCACATCGTCCTGATCCGCCTGATCACCTGAGGCGGCTATGCCCGGCAAACCCGTTACCGATGGCCCTGCCCATCCCCGGCGCCCTGCCGGCGTGACGGTCGCAAGCTGGCTACATTTGCTCCAGTGCCTGCTGCTGTCGGGCGCCGGCCTGTACTATCTACGGTCCGCCGGGGTACTCGCCGGGCTGCGCGGGGTGCCGGCGCTGGACGCACTGCTGCTGTTGCGCGCCGCCTCCACCGGCGGCGTGTTTGTCACGCTGGCCCTGCCCACGCTGGTAGTCGCGATCGGGCTGTTTTTGCTGCGGCGCTGGGCCTGGCTGCTGGGCATCGCCATGCAGGGGATGGTGCTCGCCAGCGCGCTGCTGGCCTATGCGCTGCACCGCCCCAACTACATTCTGATGGTGACCGGCATTCTACTGGTGCTGTCGCTCAATCAGGGGGACGTGCGCCGGGCGTTCGTGGCGCGAGAGGTGACCTCCCATGCCTGATTCCGCCCAATCCGCTGCCGCCCACCCCGACCTGCCCGATCTGGAATTGCTGCGTCGCTACGAGCCGGTAATATGCTACACCGGCGGCGAGCAATTCTTCCCCGGCGATGTCGAGCGCTACCTGGCGGCCTGCAGCCTGTGGGCGCACCATCCCGACGGTACTGACGAAATGCTGGTGGAACAGGGCGAGCTGACCCCGGCGCTACTTGCGCAGCAGCGCCCGGCAGAATTTGGCGCGGTGCACTTCCTCAAGTTCATCGAGCCGCTGGACATCGCCCGCCTGACCGCCTTCCTGCTGCGGGAGGGGGTGAAGCGTCTGACCACCCGCGAAAACGTGTTCCGCGCCGGGCGCGGCCGGCTGGCACGGGTGGGCTACGGTTCGCGCCTGCTGGATGCCCTGTTCTCCCTCACGCTGCTGCTGCGCGGGCGGGTGCCCGGCGATACCGCCGCCGCAGCCGCCATCACCTACCGCCAGATGCAGGCCGAAGACGAAAAGTACGTGTATTACGGGCGCGTAGTCCGAGAGGCAGGCTGGATCGCGCTGCAATACTGGTTCTTCTATCCCTTCAACAACTGGCGCTCCGGCTTCCACGGGGTCAACGATCACGAGGCCGACTGGGAAATGACAATGGTCTGCCTCTACCGGCGGGCCGATGGCTTGATCGTACCGCGCTGGGTCGCCTATGCCTCCCACGACTTCAGCGGCGACGACCTGCGGCGGCGCTGGGACGACGCCGGGGAGCTTGATCTGGCCGCCCAGCGCGGCCACCCGGTGATCTACGCCGGGGCCGGGTCGCATGCCTCCTACTTCCGGCCCGGCGAATATCTGACCGAGGTCGAGATCCCCTTTCTCACGCCGCTCATTCGCATCACCGACCGCATCCGCGAATTCTGGGTGCAGACCCTGCGCCAGGCCGGGGCGGAAGTGCAGGCCTCCAGCTTCAACATCTTCCGCATTCCGTTTGTGGATTATGCGCGCGGGGACGGGATGAGCCTCGGCCCCGGCGGCGATCATCCCTGGACGCCGGTCCCCATGGACCCGGTTCCCGAGTGGGCCAGCCGGTATCGCGGCCTGTGGGGCCTGTACGCCCGCGACCCGATCTCCGGCGAGAATGCCCCGGCCGGCCCGATGTACAACCGCGACGGCACGGTGCGCAGCGCCTGGTATGACCCGCTGGGCTGGGCCGGGCTGCACAAAGTCCCCACCCCGGCCGCCGAGCTGGAGATACTGGACCGGCGCTGCGCCGAGGTCCGCGCCAGCCAGTCCAGGCTACAGGCGGAGACGGCTGCGTTGGAGGCCACATTGCAGGAGATGGGGGTGGAACTGGCCGCGCTGGAGGGCAATCCCCACCTGGCCTACCAACATCAGCAATTACTGGCCCGGCTGAAGGCCGACGCTGCCCGCCGGAAAGCGCAGCGCAAGGAACTGGCCCAGGGGGAGGTGTTACTGCAGGCGCTGGAAGGCCAGATGCAGCGGCTGGAGGCCGGGCAGGAAGACCACCCCCGCGCCCACATTCATCGCCTGGCAGCGCCGGCCAGCGATACCGACCTGCGCCTCAGTCGTTTGGCTGAAGCGTGGGCTGCGGTCAGCATCGGGCTGCTGCTGGCAGGCGTAGGGCTGCTGTATTTCTTTGCCCGGCACTTTCTCACCCTGGGCGTGTTGGGACTGGCGGTTTCATTCGTGTTCATCGAGTCTGTGTTCCGCCGACAGTTGCCGCGCCTGCTGTACAGCCTGACCCTGGGCCTCACAGTTCTCTCGGCGCTGGTGCTGATTTACCAGTTCTTCTGGAAACTGGCGCTGTTGGGCGTGCTGGTCGCCGGGTTGTATCTGACGTGGGAGAACATCCGGGAATTGAGAGGATAATTCCTTCGACGTGTTACCATTCCGTAAGAAAAGGCGTATAATCGGCTTACAATCCGTCGAAAGGTAAAGCAATGGCGACGATCACGGCCAGGATCAGCAGCAAGAATCAGATTGTGCTTCCCAGGGAGGTCCGGCAGGTGCTCAGGGTTGAGCCGGGAGACTCGCTGGTGTTTGTGGTGAGAAACGGAGGCGTGGTGGTGCTGCCGCGCCCCCGGAATTTTACCGCTGCCATGCGTGGCCTTCACCGGGAACTGTGGGCCGGGCTGGACGCGAGCGAATGGCTGCGCGAGGAGCGCGCCGAATGGCAGTAGAGCAGTTGGAACAGGAGTTGTCCGCGCTGAAGTCTGTGGTACTGGACACAATGGTGTTCTCGTACCACTTTTCGGCGGACCCGGACTACTCGCCGCTGACCACGGTGATTCTGGAAGCCATTGAGAGCGGTCGCCTGCTGGGGGTCACGACCACCCTGACCATTGCCGAGCTTCTTTCGCGACCGGAGCAGGAGGGGAACAAAGAAGCGGCGGCCCAGTACGAGGCTTACGTGAGTGCCTTTCCCAATCTGGATATTATTCCACTGGATGTGCCCCTCGCACGGCTGGCAGCTCGCTTTCACGGCCGCGACAGACTGAAGATGCCGGATGCGATTCAGGCGGCCGCTGCCGTGCTGCACAACGCCGATGCGCTGGTCACAAACGATCTGGAAATCAGACGCAAGGCAACCGGGGTGAAAGTGCTGATTCTGAACGATTTCAGGTGAATTCAGGCCGTCGCCGCCAGCGCGCCGCTCAACGGCAATCCCAGCCAGTCCGTCTGGCGGGCGCCGGTGTAGCGACTTCCCGGCCGCCCGGCCTGGAAATCGGCCAGCGCCTGCGGCCAGAGCAGGTCAGCCGGACCCTCCAACACGACATCGGCCGGGATGGGCTGCGGGCAGGAAGACACACCGGGACCGGCCAGAATCACCGCCACGCCGGCTGCGCGCAGGTCGGCGGCCAGGGCGCAGGCCCGGCGGGCGTTGCGCTCACTGGCCAGCAGCAGGGCCAGGTCCGGCCGGGGATTGAGGTCCAGCGACTTCAGGTTCTCGTCCTGAATCAGCAGGCGGTGTTCGCGTGGGGTGCGGGCCGCCAGATGGATCAGGTCCAGTTGCCGCACCAGCAGCCGGGCAACGCTGCCCTGCTCCCGGCCGGCTCCCGAACGCGGGTAGCACAAAAGAATAGTCAGGTGGCTTCCCATCCGAACTCCTTTTTTCTGCCGGTGAGCGCTGCCAGTTGCCGGGCAACGACCCAGCCGGCCAGCTCGCCGACCCCATCGGTCGCCAGATCAAGATAGAGGGCCGGGCCGATGGCGTGGCCGACGGTGCAAACCCCAGGGGTCTCGCAGACCCCTGGGGTTTCGCGCCGGAGCCAGGCCAGCGTCCACAGGTTGCGGCGCACCGCTTCAAAGCGGCTGAGCGCCAGCGTAAGCCCGGTAACTGGTAACTGGTAACTGGTAACCAATTACCAATTACCAGTTGTGTCTCCAGCCAGCCAGAGGGGAAGGCAATCAGCAGCAGCCAGCCGAGCAACGCCAGCAGCCGCAGGGGGATGGAACGCCGCATGGCCCCACCATACCCCAGATCGCACCGCCGCCCAAGTCCTCGGGGGCGCGCGCCGTCGCACTCGTGTGCTTGACCGGGGGCGCGGCACAGCCTGCTTGCCAGGGCCGTATGCTATAATCGCCCGGACTACCCGGAGCGCAGCCGCCGCAGTCCGATTCCCTGCCGGGCTGAATCGCGCCGGTCCCCGGAGGCTTGTTCGAGCACACTCCCAACCCGGCACGACTGCGCCCGCCGGGCGCCCCCTAGCGTGCAACAAGCCGTTTCCCCACCAATTCTACACCAACCAGAGGTCCCAGCCTTTCTATGACTGTGACAGTACCGAACACAACCCTTGAAACGACCCCACCCGCCTCCGGCCAGCCGCAGGCCTGGCATGCCCGCAGCGTGGAGGAGATCGCCGCCGAACTCCGCACCCGGCTGGAATCCGGGCTGACCGGCGAGGAGGCTGCCGCCCGGCTTGCGGCGCACGGCTCCAACCAACTGGCAGAGACCCCCCGGCCCGGGTTGCTGCGGCTGGTCATCAATCAGTTGAGCGATTTCATTGTGCTGTTCCTCATCATTGCCAGCGTTATCTCCATGCTTCTGGGCGACACAGTCGAGGCCGGAGCAATCATGGCCATTGTGGTCCTCAACGCCTTCATCGGCGTGATTCAGGAAACGCGCGCGGAAGAGGCCCTCGCCGCGCTGAAAAAACTGGCCGCGCCAGAGGCTCACGTGCTGCGCAACGGCCACCGCACCGTGCTGCCTGGCCGCGAACTGGTGCCGGGCGACATCGTGATTCTGGAGGCCGGCAACTACGTGCCGGCCGACGTCCGGCTGGTCGAGAGCATCAACCTGAAGATCGAAGAGGCGGCGCTGACCGGCGAATCGGTTCCGGTGGAAAAGCGTGCCCAGACCGTACTGGACCGCGACATCCCGCTCGGCGATCGTCGCAACTCCGCCTTCATGGGCACGCTGATCTCCTACGGGCGCGGGCGGGGCGTGGTGGTCGCCACCGGCATGAACACCCAGATCGGCCTGATCGCCAGCATGTTGCAGAAGCTGGAAGAGGAACCCACCCCGCTCCAGCAGAGGTTGGAGGCGCTGGGCAAACAACTGGGAGTAGCGGCGCTGTTCATCTGTGCGGTGGTGTTCGCAGTCGCGGTGCTGCGCAACACCCACCTCGGGCTGTTGAGCGCCCCGGGCGGCGGCCTGCTGCCCTACCTGCGCGCCTTCCGGCAAGAACTGGTGGACGTGTTTATCATCGCGGTCAGCCTGGCTATTGCCGCCGTGCCGGAGGGGCTGCCGGCGGTGGTCACCATCACTCTGGCGATGGGCATGCGCGAGATGATCCGCCGCCACGCGCTGATCCGCCGCCTGGCCTCGGTGGAGACCCTCGGCTCGGCCACCGTGATCTGCTCCGACAAGACCGGCACGCTCACCCAGAACGAGATGACTGCCACCCACCTATGGGTGGACGGCCGCACCTTTGAGCTGACCGGGCGCGGTTACCAGCCGGTGGGCGAACTGCTGCTGGACGGCCGGCCGGCCAACCTGATCGAAAACCCGGCCGCCACCACCGCGCTGTGGGCGGCGGTGCTGGCCAGCGACGCCGAACTGGAACACACCGGCGCCTCCGATATGGCGGCCACCTTCCGCGTGGTGGGCGATCCCACCGAGGGGGCGCTGATTGTGGCCGGGTTGAAGGCGGCCGCCTTCCGCGATCAACTCAACGCCGCCTATCCACGCGTGGCCGAGATCCCCTTCGACTCGGAACGCAAGCGCATGGTGACCATTCACGACGTGCGCGAGCCGCACAGCGAGGACGCCAGCCCGTTCGACGATGACGTGGAGGCCGCCGGCGAGATCTACGCCGTGATTGCCAAAGGCGCGCCGGACATGATTCTGGAACTGTGCACCCACCTGCAACGGCTGGACGACGAATCGACCCTGCTCACCCCGGCGTTGCGCCAGCAGGTGCTGGACGCCAACGCCACCATGGCAGGCCAGGCGCTGCGGGTGCTGGGCGTAGCCTATCGCACCATCCGCGAAATCCCCCACCCGCTCACCCCCGAATCGGTGGAGTGCGACCTGACCTTCATCGGGCTGACCGGCATGATTGATCCGCCCCGCCCGGAGGTATTGCCGGCCATTGAACACGCCCGCCACGCCGGCATCCGCACGGTGATGATCACCGGCGACTACCCGGCTACCGCCCGCGCCATTGCCGACGCCATCGGGTTACTCCAGCCCGGCCATCGAGTGATCTCCGGGGCAGAACTGGACCGGCTGGGCGACGCCGCCCTGGCCGCACAAATCGGGGAGATTGACGCCTTCGCGCGCGTGTCGCCCGAGCACAAAGTGCGCATTGTGGACGCGCTGCGCCGCGAGGGCGAGGTGGTTGCCATGACCGGCGACGGGGTGAACGACGCCCCGGCCCTCAAACGCGCCGACATTGGCGTAGCAATGGGCATCACCGGCACCGATGTGGCCAAGGGCGCCGCCGATATGGTGCTCACCGACGACAACTACGTCAGCATCGTGGCCGCAGTGGAGCAGGGCCGCATCATCTACGGCAACATTCGCAAGTTCGTATTCTTTCTGCTCTCCAGCAACGTGGCCGAGATCATGATTATTTTCCTCGCCACGCTGTTCGGCCTGCCGACCCCGCTGACCGCCATCCAGCTCCTGTGGCTCAACCTGATCACCGACGGCGCCCCTGCTCTGGCCCTGGCGGTGGAAAAGGGTGACCCGGACATCATGGACCGCCCACCCCGCCCCCGGAGCGAGCCGATTATCAATGGGCCAATGCGCCTCGGCATCCTGATCCAGACCTTCACCCAGACCGGCGCCGTGCTGACCGCCTTTGCCCTGGGCCTGCTCTGGCATCTGGGTTCCAGTATTCCGGCCGGTATCAACCCCATCCTGTACTTGCTGCAGTACGACTGGTCGGGGGTGGACGTGCAAACTGCCGAGACCATGGCCTTCCTCACCCTGTCGCTGTGCGAGCTGTTCCGGGCCTACACCGTGCGCTCGGAAAGGATCTCCATCTTCCGGCTGGGCATGTTCTCCAACCGGGCCATGCAGTACGCCGTGGGCGTCTCGCTGGCCCTGTTGTTGCTGGTGGTCAGCGTGCCCTTCTTGCAGCCCATCTTCAACACCCACCCGCCCGCCCCGCGCGAATGGGCGGTCGTGCTGGGCCTGGCGCTCATCCCGGCCATCTCGGAGGAAATCACCAAAGCGTTTCTGCGCCTGCGCGATCGGCGGCAGGGCGAGGCCGGAGCATGAACTGGTCTACCCTGCGCAAGGTTCTGCTGGCGCTGGCCGTACTGGCCGCCTTTATTCTGGCGCTGGAGCTTCTGAAGCGAGGCGCTGCCGGGCTGCAACCGCTGCTGGCTTCGCTGCACGTGCGCAGCCTGAAAGAGGCGCTGGCCTTCGGCTGGCTGATGGCCTATCTGGTGCTCAGCGGCTCGCCGGTGGCGGCCATCTCGCTCACCCTGTACAGCGGTGGGGTAATCAACGACGTGATGAGCCTGGGAATGATCACCGGCTCGCGGCTGGGCGCCTCGTTCATTGTGCTATTTGTGGGCTTTCTGTATCACCTGCGCGGCCATCGCCGCACGGCCAGTGTGGCCATTGGCGTGCTGGCGCTGCTGGTCACCGCCAGCATCTACTTGCCGGCGCTGGCGCTGGGCTACTGGATTCTGACCCGCGGCTGGCTGGACGGCGTGCGCTTCGGCTCGCCGGACGCGCTCAACTCTATTATCGCAGTGCTGTTCAGGCCCACGGTCAACTGGCTGGTGGACCTGCTGCCGGGCCGGGCGGTGTTTTTGCTGGGGATGGGCGCTCTGCTGGGCGCCTTCAAACTGTTCGACGCGGTGCTGCCCGAAATGGACGCCGACAAATCGCGCTTCGGCAGCGTGGCCGACCTCGTGTACCGGCCGGTCATCATGTTTCTGGTGGGCGCGCTGTTCACCAGCGTCACCATGTCGGTCTCGGTCTCACTCACCCTGCTGGTGCCGCTGGCGGCGCGCGGCTTCATCCGGCGCGAGAACATCATCCCCTACATCATGGGGGCCAACATCACCACCTTCATTGATACCCTGTTCGCCTCGCTGCTGATCAACACGCCGCGCGCCTTCACCATCGTGCTGACCGAGATCGTCACCGTCAGCGTCTTCTCGCTGCTCACCCTGGGCCTGCTCTACAACCCCTACCAGCGCGCCATAGAAGCCGCCTTGCGACTGGTGCTGCGCGACAACTGGACTCTGGCGCTGTTCGTTCTACTCATCGTTGGCATTCCCGTTCTGCTGCTCTTCCTTTGATCCGACGGAGTTCTGGCATGCACCTGCTCGTTTATCTGGACGACCTGCCCACCTCGGCGGCCGCCCTCACCCTGACCGACCGGCTGGCCGCCCACTTCTCGCTGACCGCCGATCTGCTGGCCCCGGCCGGCTTCCCCGCCGGGCACCCCTTCTCGGTCCTGACGCGCGAGCAGGTTACCCGCCTGCCAGCCTCCGGCC
>CAYZNA010000014.1:10930-14240 GCA_964478665.1 uncultured Anaerolineales bacterium | reverse complement strand
CAGCTCTCCCCGCCGTCCACCGAGCGGCAAACCGGGGCCCCGTCCCCGCCGCGCCCCCCTTCTCGGTCCTCACGCCCCAGCACCTTACCCGCCTGCCAGCCTCCGGCCCCGCCGAGCAGGCCATCCCCCTGGCCTGCGACAGTGGGCGCTACGATCTGGTGGTGGTCAGTCCGGCCGGGCGCCACGGCCTGGTGCGCCTGGTCCTCGGCTCGCGGGTGGGAACGCTGATCCACGCCGCCCCGGCCTCGGTGCTGGTCGCGCGCAGAGTCCCGGCACAGTTCGGGCACCTCCTCGTGGGCGGCTCCGGCAGTCCGCAGTGCGAGCACGATGTGCGCCTGGCCGCCATCCTGGCCCGTGCTTTCGGGGCGCAGATCACCCTGTGCCACATCCTCTCGCAGATCCCACTGATGTACTCCAGCCTGCACCACATGCAAACCCAACTGGAGGAGTTTCTGCGCTCCGGCGACCCGGCCGCCCGCCAGTTGAGCCTGGCGCGCGAGAGACTCGCCGGGCAAAACTTCACCGCC
This sequence comes from uncultured Anaerolineales bacterium, assembly GCA_964478665.1. GTDB lineage: Bacteria > Chloroflexota > Anaerolineae > Anaerolineales > CAYZNA01 > CAYZNA01. The sequence continues at coordinate 13,713 of CAYZNA010000014.1, read as the reverse complement.
CGCATTGCGCTGCGCGAGGGGCTGGTGCGCGACGAACTGCTGGCCCTCGTGAAAGAGCTTCACGCCGACCTGTTGATTATGGGCGCTCACACCCGCCTGCCGGGCAGGGCCAGCAGCCTGGACTACTACGCCGACATCGCCGAACAGGTGGCCCAGACCGCCCCGATCTCTACCCTGGTGGTGCGCGCCGAGCCGGATTGGCCGGCCTGGCAGCCCCGCTAAATGTTGCGAAGTCCCCGCAGGGGGAACGTTCCAACGTTGCGAAGTCCCCGTAGGGGAAACGTTGCAAAGTTGCCGGCCCGCTACCGTCGCATTCTGCTGTTCTTTGCGCGCATCCTGCTGGGCGTGATCGTCTGGGATGTCCTGCTGCGCAATCTGGGCCTGCGCGCCCTGGCCCGGCGCAGCGCCGCCGGGCGCTACACCGCGGCTGCCGGGCGCTTTCGCGCCCTGGCAGTGGAAATGGGCGGGGTGCTGATCAAAGTCGGCCAGTTCCTCTCCACCCGCGTGGACGTGCTGCCGGCCTGCATCACCGACGAACTGGCCGGGCTGCAAGACGAGGTCCCCGCCGAGGATTTCGCTGCCGTGCGGGCCGTGCTGGAGGCCGAGCTGGGCGCGCCGCCGGGCGAGCGTTTTGCCGACTTTGACCGGATCCCGCTGGCGGCGGCCTCCCTCGGCCAGGCGCACCGCGCCACCCTGCCCTCCGGGGAGCGGGTGGTGGTCAAGGTGCAGCGCCCGGACATCCACGCCCTGGTGGAAACCGACCTGGCCGCGCTGCGCACCGTGGCCGGCTGGATCAAACGCTACCGGCCCATCTCCCGCCGCGCCAACGTGCAGGCCCTGCTGGCAGAGTTCAGCCGCGTGCTGCGAGAGGAGATGGACTACGCCGCCGAGGCCGAGAACGCCGCCCGCTTCGGGCGCATGTTTGCCGCCGACCCCCACGTGCGCGTGCCGCGCGTGATCGCCTCCCACTCCACCGCCCGCGTGCTGACCCTGGAAGACGTGTACTTCATCAAGATCAGCGACTACGCCGGCATCACTGCCGCCGGGGTTGATCGGGCCGAGGTGGCGCAACGCCTGTTTGAAACCTACCTGCGACAGATCTTCATCGAGGGCTTTTTCCACGCTGACCCGCACCCCGGCAACCTGTTTGTGGAACCACCGGGCGAGGAAGAAGGAACGCTTCGCGGGAAGGAGGAAGAAGCGGGAACCAGGGAATGGAGACTGGTGTTTGTGGACTTCGGCATGGTGGGCCGGGTCTCGCAGAAAACCCGCGCCGGCCTGCGCGAACTGGCGATAGCCGTGGGCACCCGCGACCCGGCCAGGGTAGTGCGCGCCTACCACCTGCTGGATGTGCTGCTGCCCGGCGCCGATCTAGAGCGCCTGAAACAGGCCGAGACCGCCATCTTCGACCAATTTTGGGGCAAGAGTATGGGCGAGCTGCGCGACATTGAACCGCGCGAATACGCCCGACTGAGCATGCAATTCCGCGATCTGCTGTACGAATTGCCCTTTCAGGTGCCGGAAGACATGATCTTTCTGGGGCGCTGCGTGGCGATTCTCTCCGGCATGTGCACCGGCCTGGACCCGGACTTCAACCTGTTTGAGGGGCTGGCGCCCTTTGCCGTGCAACTGCTGGCCGGGGAGCGGGGAGAGGGCCTGGACGCCGGGGCGTGGCTCAAGCAGGCGCTGGAGCAGGCCCGCATGTTGTTAGCCCTGCCCGGCCGGCTGGAGCGACTGCTGGCCCGGCTGGAAAGCGGCGACCCCTACGGCCGCCCCGCCCGCCCCGACCCCGAGCTGCTACGCCGGCTGGACCGGGGGACGCGCGCCCTGCACCGCGTGGCGCTGGCCCTGCTGGCCGCCGGACTGCTGATTGCCGCCCCGCTGGCTGCGCTGGCCGGCTGGCCGACCCTCGTCCCGGCGGCGGTCGGGCTGGCGGCGTTGCTGGCCCTCTGGGCGCTGCTGGGGCTGCGGCGCGACCGCCCGTAGGGGCGGGCTGATCGCCGCACTCCTCGAGTCCCTCCCCGGGCAACCACATCGGCCAGTACAGGCGCTCCCCCGCGCAGCCGCAGCCCGAATGCGGAGGCCGTTTCAGTTCCCGTTGTCCTCGGGCACGTGGCCGCGTTTGACGCCCGCGCCCAGGGCCACCGAACGCTCGTAGGCGGCCCAGATGGCGCGCGAGAGGGCGGTGCGGAAGCCGGCTTTTTCCAGATAGTACAGCGCCTCGGCCGAGGTGCCGCCGGGCGAGGTGACCTGATTGCGCAGCCGGGCGAGGTGGTTGGGCGAGTGGTTGTAGAAATCCACCGAGCCTTTGACGGTTTGCACCACCAACTGCTCGGCCACGCGGCGGCTGAAACCCAGGTGCACCCCGGCGTCCACCATGGCCTCCATGAAGAGAAAGACGTAAGCCGGGCCGGTGCCGGAGAGGGCGGTCGCCATGTCCAGGTTGTCCTCGTCGTCAGCGTAGACCTCCTGCCCCAGCGCGCCCAGCATGGCCTGCGCCTGGGCGCGCTGCACCTCGCTCACGCTGGCAGAAGCAGTCCACACAGTGATGCCCTCGCCGATCTGGGCCGGGGTGTTGGGCATGGCGCGCACCACCGCGCGGTGACCGAGGCCATCGGCGATCTTTTTGATGCGCTGGCCGGCCACAATGGAAAGGACGAGGGCCTCCGGGTGGATTTTGCCACGCAGTTCTTTGAGCACGGCGGGCAGGATTTGCGGTTTGACGGAGAGGACGACGACGGCGGCTCCGGCGGCGGCCTGCGGGTTGCTGGTGGTGTGCCGGG
>CAYZNA010000014.1:10324-10920 GCA_964478665.1 uncultured Anaerolineales bacterium | reverse complement strand
GCTGGCCGGAGGCGATCAGCTGCTCGGGCTGGACGGGGCTGCGCTGGAGCAGGCCGGAGATCATCGCTTCGGCCATCGCGCCGGAGCCAATGAAGGCGATTTGCTGGTTGGTGAACATCCAAAAACCTCAGACGGAAGATTATTTTCCCATTGATTGTAGCGCAATTCGCACCCGGGCCTCCACCTCTGGCGCGGCGTCGCGCGGGATGGCTTGCAGCGCCGCCTGGGCCTCCACCACGCTGTAGCCCAGCGCGGTGAGGGCGCCAATCACTTCGGTGTCCACGTTGCTGATGGCGGCCGAGACGCCCGGCAGGGCCTCGCGGCCCAGTTTGTCCTTCAGGTCAAAAACCAGCTTTTCGGCGGTCTTTTTGCCAATGCCCGGCACGCGGGTGAAAATTTCCGGCTGCTCCATCGTCACCGCACGGCGCAGCACCTCCGGCGAGAGTGCCGACAGGATGGCGAGCGCGCTCCTCGGGCCGATGCCGGTCACGCCGAGCAGGGTCTCGAACATGGCCCGGTCGTCTTCGCTGGCGAAGCCGTACAGGGTGAGGGAGTCCTCCCGGACCACGAGGGAGGTGGCCAGGATGGCCAGGGCC
>CAYZNA010000014.1:5953-10314 GCA_964478665.1 uncultured Anaerolineales bacterium | reverse complement strand
ATGAGGTGGGTGTGCAGGCGAATGCTGTGCCCGACGCCGTCCACGCTCTCCCGCACCCCGGCCGGGACGTGCACCAGAAACCCCACGCCGCCCACTTCGACGACGAGGGTATTCGGGCTGAGGGCGGTGACGAGGCCGTGGAGGGAGGCGATCATGGAGTAGCAGACTGTGAGAGGCCCCGGAGAACCCCACGCATCTTATCAATGAAGGCCCCGAGCGCACGGTCGTTCTTGGCGGCTCGATACAGGTTCATGGCAACCACCAGATCTTGAGCGAACTCGATTCCGCCAGGCGTTGGCGTGTGCCCGGCCTGGCGAATGGCCTTTGCCAGAATGTGCTTGTATAATCCGCGCTCACATTCCCCGCAAGATCAGCCCCTCGAAAAGCCCATCCTCGCCCCTGTCTGACAAGGCTCCAGCGATCTCCCCATCTTCATACAGGGGGCCACTGACTTCAAAACGGTGAATTCGCGTGTCTCCCCTCGAATGCTGTACCATGAACAACCCAATGTCGTCGGGATGCGCCTGAGCCTTCTTGAGCATGGCACTGCAGAAAAACGACGAGTGGGTCGTTACGATCAGTTGCCGGCCCTGATCCAGAGCAAGGGAGGTGAGGAGATCGGCAATCAACTCGAGCCGGCGTGGATGTACTCCATTCTCCGGCTCCTCAAAGGCCACAAGCGACCCGCCCCACGGATTCACGACAATCGCACAGAGGGCCAGAACCCGCAATGTTCCTTCGGAAATGATGCGGGAGGAAAAATCAACGCCGGTCTGGCGAATCGTAATATCAAGCGTCCCGCGTCGCTTATCGAGATCAACAGCAACATCCTCTACACTGGGAACAAGCGTGCGCAGGGTTCGCGCTACAGCCTTGAAGTGGTTTGGGCTGTCGGTGTGCAGGCGATACAGAAACGGAGCGATGTTCTCGCCCAGAACACCAATGTCGCTCACATCGGTCGGTGGGACGGCGCGACGCATCGAAACGCGCGGATCAAGGTAGTAAGTGCGCCAGCCGGAAAATTCATTCCGACATCGTTCAACTGCGCGATATTCGACTCCGCCAAGTCGGGGGTCAGAAAGCAGAGAATGGCTCAGCCCGACTGGCTCCGTGCGTGGATGGGCGGGTTTACTTTTGCGTCGGATGCGCAGTTCGTTTTCTGCACCCACGCGCTCAATAGAGGGACTTCCCTTGAGAGTACCAGCCGCCGTCAGAGCCGCCAGATACTCATCGTCCACTCCAATGCTCCCGGATCGAGGGGCAATCCGTATTCCAACCCGATATTGATAACGGTCCTTCTCAACGCGCAACACAGAATCGAGAACAAAGTGCGCTGATTCCTGTCCAAGCACTCCGGGCAGTCCCGTGGGCGGAAAAGAAAACGCTTCGATAGGATAACCCCTGATTGGATCTTGCAACGCATCCGACAGGGTTCGGGCGGTTCCGATTCGTGACAACGCCTGAACCGCATCCAGAAAATTGGATTTGCCCGCAGCATTTGGGCCAAACAAAACCGTCACGCGCGGCAAAGAGAGGCTTTCCACGCTGTCGAGCGATTTGAACCCATGGATTGTGAATTGCTCCAACATCATCTACCCCTGTCCTTGTGGCCACTTACTCCACAAGTAGCCTTACTCTGGCCGAGTGCAAATGGCAGACCGCCACCGCCAGCGCGTCGGCGGCATCGTCCGGGCGCGGTAGTTCCGGCAGGCCCAGCAGCGCCTGGATCATGGCCTGTATCTGACGCTTGTCGGCCCTGCCGTAGCCCACAATGGCCTGCTTGACTTCCATGGGGGTGTATTCTGCCACAGAAAGGTCGGCTTCCGCCAGTGCCAGCAGGGCCACCCCGCGCGCCTGCCCCACCGCCATGGCCGTGGTCGCATTGCGCCGGAAGAAGAGTTTTTCCACCGCCGCCGAGTCCGGGTGGTGCTGGCGCAGCAAGCCGGTCAATTGGTGGAATAGCATCTTCAGGCGAGCCGGCATCTCCAGCCCGGCCGGGGTGGAGACCACGCCATAAGCTACCGCGGCCAGTCCTTCTTCGGTGTCGCGCACCAGGCCGTACCCGGTGGCGGCGGTGCCGGGGTCAATGCCGATGACAAGCATGTGAAATGCGAAGGCCAGAGCGCAGTGTCTCTGGCCCCTTTTTAGCCGCGCATCTGAGGCATCAGGCCGCTTCCAGAAGCGCCAGCGCCTCGTCTGTGAACTCCAGATTGGTGTACACGTTCTGCATGTCGTCCAACTCTTCGAGGTGCTCCACCAACTTGAGCACTTGAACTGCCTCTTCGGTGGGCAATTGGATGCGCAGGTTAGGCTCCATGCGCAGGGCGGCGTCCTGTAAATCCAGCCCGGCCTCGCGCAGGCGTTCGGTCACCTTGTGGAAGGCCTCCACCGGGGTGACAACCTCAATGGCGCCGTCGGCGCCCTCGATCACGTCGTCGGCGCCGGCCTCCACCGCCGCTTCAAAGACCTTATCCATGTCCTCGGAGAGCACCGCACAGTACCCTTTGCGGGTGAACTGCCAGCTCACCGCGCCGGCCTCGGCCATGGTGCCGTTGGCGCGCGTCATCAGCCGGCGGATCTCGCTCAGGCTGCGGTTACGGTTGTCGGTGACCACCTCGAACAGCAGGGCCACGCCGTGCGGACCGTAGCCCTCGTACATGATCTCTTCGTAGGCGGCGCCGTCTTTATCCTCGCCGGCGCCGCGCCGGATGGCCCGTTCGATGTTGTCTTTGGGCATGTTGGCTGCCCGCGCCCGGTCCACGGCCAGGCGCAGCTTGAAGTTGGAATCCGGGTCGCTGCCGTCGCGGGCGGCGATGGCGATCTCTTTGCCCAGACGGGTAAAGACGGCGCCGCGCCTGGCATCCGCAGCGCCCTTCTTGCGCTTGATAGTGGACCATTTGGAATGTCCGGACATCGCTTGCTTTCCTTCCCCAGACGGGGATGTGTTGATCTACTCCAGATTGCGTGGGATTTCTGCCCGGATTATACCATCCCGGACGCGGCCCGGAGAGGCCGCGCTGTAACCCCAGGCCATCGCACGGGCGTAATGCCTTCCCCCCGGAGGTCGGAAACCGGGGCGGGCCTGGAGTCAGGCCTCACGCCCATCCTGGTTTTTCGTTCAACTTCGGGAAAGGCGCGTGAGAAAGTACTGGACGCAATTGCCCTGGCGGCCCATATTGACAGGTCGTACTAATATTGGTACACTTGCGACATGGCTTCGGAAATGCGACTGCGTGTGGTTTTCTACAGAACTGGCATTGGCAATGAGCCAGTTCGGGAGTGGCTGAAGTCGCTGACCCCGGAAGACAGGAAGTCCATAGGCGAAGACGTCAAGACAGTCCAGTTCGGCTGGCCCCTGGGAATGCCGATCGTGCGGAAACTAGAACCTGGACTCTGGGAAGTGCGTTCCGGACTGAAAGGCGGTGTTGCCAGGGTGGTCTTTACCGTTGGGGATGGCGTGATGGTTCTTTTGCATGGCTTCATCAAGAAGACGCAGAAGACCCCACTGAGCGACCTGAACGTGGCACGCGAACAATTGAGCCTATTGAGAGGTAATCCATGAACGAGAATCATCTTGGCAGCAACTTTGACGATTTTCTGGCCGAAGAAGGGGTACTTGCTCAGGTAGAAGCATTTGCCATCAAACGCGTCATCGCGTATCAGATCGGCCAGATGATGGCAGAGCAGAAACTGAGCAAGACAGCAATGGCGCGACGGATGCGCACCAGCCGTACCGCCCTTGCTCGGCTGCTGGACCCAGGCAACGAATCGGTCACCCTGCGCACGATGGAGAGAGCGGCCGAGGCGCTTGGTAAGCGCCTTCAAATTGCGTTAGTCTGACAGGAGTTACGCATTTGAACCACAAAGACCACGAAGGGCGCTAAGATTCCTGCAGATTTCCTTAGGGTTCTTTGTGCTCTTTGTGGCGAGCCTGCCCTCAACTGCGTAACTCGTGTCTGATACTCAGGGGCGTTGTCTTCGGATCCCCGCTGCGGCTTTCGGCGCTACCCGGCTGGCTCAAGGTCCCTGCCGACCTGACTGGGTCACTCTTCCTGCAGCAACCTCCCCAACTGTTCCACCGTCTGCACGCTCTGGCCGCGGAAGTGGTTGTTGGCATACACCAGCGTGAGCGGGGCTTCCGCGTCCAGTTGGCGCAGCTTCGGCAGCCATTCGCGCAACTCGTCGTCGGAATACGAGTAGTCGTAGCGTTCCCAGGCCTGCTGGTGTTGCCACCACTTCGCGGCGTTGCGTCCGTGAAATCGAACGTACGCCACCTGCGACGTGGCTTGCGCGATCGGCGGCAGCAATCCTTTCAAGTGCGGCTCGTCCACGCAGCAGAAACCGAGCGATTGCTCGCGCAG
>CAYZNA010000014.1:0-5943 GCA_964478665.1 uncultured Anaerolineales bacterium | reverse complement strand
TCGACGGCGAAAAGCAGCGCGCGGCCGCTTCACGGTACGGCAGCCACGCGTAGTCGACGTGCTCGCGCGGCGACAGCGTCACGTCGACACGCCGCGGCACGCACAGCCCGAACCAGTGCTCGACGTTGCGCCCGTGGAAGCGCACGTAGGCCAGCGAGCCGGTGGCGCGGGCCACCGGCGGCAGCAGCCCCCTCAGGCGCGGCTCGTCCACGCAGCAAAAGCCCAGATTCAGCGACCGCAACTGGTCGAACGTCGCCTCGGCCAGCCAGGCGGAATCGCGGAATTCCACCACGGCCGGCAGGTCGCCCAGCCCCTGCCGCAGCCGCTCGAGGTAGGCCCGGTTCTCAGGGTCGGGGTGAAAGGCGTGTGGGAACTGGGCCAGCACGCAGGCCAGTTTCCCGCTTTCGGTTAGCGGGGCAATGGCGGCGGTGAAGGCCGGGAAATCGGGGGCGCTGCGGTCGTGGGTCAGGCCCTGAAAAGCTTTGACGGCAAAGATAAAGCCGGGCGGGGTACGACCGGCCCAGCCCTGCACGGTGCGGTGGTCGGGTAACCGGTAATAGGTGACGTTTAGCTCGACGGTGTCAAACCGGGCGGCGTAATGGGCCAGCCAGTCGCGTTTGGGCAGGTCGGGCGGATACACCGGCCCCACCCAGTCGTCGTACGAGAAGCCGGAGGTGCCGAGCTTGATCATCCGGGCCGCGCGCCCCGGAGCCGGGCCAGCTCGGCCTCCAGGGCCTGCACGCGCGCCTCGGCCTGTGCACGGGCCGCCTCGGCCTGTGCACGGGCCGCCTCGGCCTGTGCACGGGCCGCCTCCGCCTGCTCGATAGTGCGCAGCGACTCGCCGGTGGCTGTGTCCTCCAGCGCCACCCTGCCCCCCTGCAGGCTGATGTACAGCCCCACAGTCTCCAGCCGCATCCGGCCGTCGTCCTCCAGCAGAATGGGGCGATAGCGATCCCCCACCAGCCGGTAACCGGTGATCAGATCAACCAGGTTCCCGCGCTGCGCGCGCTGCTCAAGGATCACGTATTCCTGCACGCCGGCGCGTTCGTAGATGTCTACTTTGTCCACCAGGTCCTCGTGGCGATAGTGGGGAGAGACCACTTCGATCACCAGTACCGGCCAGGTGCCTTCCTCCGGCACGCGAAATACGCCGCGGTTTTTCTCCCGGTCGCGGACGTTGGGGACCACCGCGATGTCAGGTGACGGCTCGTCGAGGCCGGGAATTCCCCAGCGGAAGATCAGGTCGTGAAATACGGCCATTCCTGGATCGGCGACGTAGCGCGCGCGCAGCATGTTCCTCAGGGCGGTGGTCACGTTCTCGTGAAACGTGCTCTCGGGCATGACGTCCCCCTCCTGTGGGCTGAGAAAATCCTTCCGGTCGAGCGGGACCTGCACCGAGACCTCCCTGCCATCCGGTCCTCGCGCCCGCTTCCAGCGATAGCCGCGCAGCAGAGCATCTCCGTCCGGTCGGGCGAGTGGCTGTTCAGTCCTGATTGTGGGGGCTGATGCGGTGGTGGTCATGCTATCTCCTGGCCTTACTTTACCACAGATTATTCCCGCAGTCACCGGGCCGCCGCAGCAAACAGATGGTCCACCGCCTCCACCGAACTCACCAGCGGCTGGTAGGCCAGCATGTCGCTATCTCCGGTGCCCCACAGGCGGTCAGGCTCGGGGTTGAACCAGACGAACTTGCGGGCGCGGCGCTTGAGCTGCTCCACCAGGTCGAGGCGCGGGTCGTTGTAGTTGTTGCGCCCGTCGCCCAGCAACAGAATGGTGGTACGGGAGTCGACCGCGTCGAGGTGCTGCCTGCAGAGATCATCCAGGCTGTTGCCAAGGTCGGTGTTGTAGTGTCCGGAGGGCAGGCTATGCAGCACAAAGGGAATGGCCTCGTTGGGCGTCTGGGAGACAAACTGGTCGCTGACTTCCTGCATGTGGTCAATGAAAGCGAACGAGCGTGCCCTGCCCACTTGATCCTGCAGTTCGTACATCAGCCGCAGCAGGAACTCGGCCGCCGGGCGCATGGAGGTGGACACGTCGCAGATCAGCGCCAGGCGCGGTTTGAGGCGGCGCTTCTTCCAGTGCAGGTCGAACGGCACGCCGGCGGTGCGCAGGCTGGCGCGCAGGGTGGTGCGGGTATCGAGCACGCGCCCCTCGCCGCGCTGCTGGCGCAGGGCGGCCCGGCTGCGCAGGCGAGCGGCCAGACGCAAGACCTGCCGGCGCAGCTCCTTCGCTTCGCCGGCGGTCAACTCGCTGAATGGCCGGCGGGTGAGGTCTTCGCCGTCCAGCGGCTGCGGTCGCGCCTCCGCCATGCGCCTGGCGATGCTCTGGCCGATGTACTGCGAAACCTGCTCGGCCAGGGCCTGCTGGTTGGCCTGCAACATCTGCAGGATGGCCTCCATGCCCTCTATGCTCATGCCCAGGGCTGCCAGTTGTTCCAGCAGCTTTTCGATCTGTTCCAACAGTTTTTCCAGCCCCAGCTTGCGCAGCATCTCGCGGGTGAGCCATTGCTGCTGGCCGGGACGGCTGGCGCGCGGCAGGCCGGCCCGGTTGCCCAGTTGCTGCAGCTCTTCGGGCGTGGGACCCTGTCCACTGGCCAGCATTTGCAGCAGCTTGCTCAGGTCCCCGGCCAGGGCGCGCAGCGCGGCCTCCAGCATCGCCGCCTGCTCCGGGGTGAGCGCCTCCCCCGGCTGAACCAGCGGCGGCCCGCCCGAGCCGAAGTAGAAGGGGAACAGCTTTTCGTAGATGGAGAAATCGGCGCGATCTTTAATCAGGGTAGCGCGCAGGGCAGCCTTGAAGGCCTCGCGGTCCTTTGCCCCCATGTGGCCCACCGCGAAGAAGGCATCTTGCGACTCGGCCAGCGAGATGCGCACGCCGGCTGCACGCAGCCCGGCAATGAACTGTACGATGCGCTCGTCCATCACACTTCACCCCCCACCCTTCGCGCCTTCGCGGTTTTCTCTCCAGCCCCTACGGTATTCTGCGGCGGATGGGCGGCAGATCGTCGTCCATGTCGCGGCTGGCGGCGGAGCGAGCGCGAGCCACGGCCTGGCGCGCGCGCTGCACGTCGGTCTCGTGCTTCAGCAGTACGGTCAGGGTCTGGTTGAGGGTGGCCTGATCCAGGGCGCGGGCGTTGAGCAGCACCAGCGCGCGCGCCCAATCGAGCGTTTCGCTGACGCTGGGCTGCTTCTTGAGGTCCATGCGGCGCAGTTGCTGCACCAGCTCCACCGCCTGCCGGGCCAGCGCCGGCGCCAGATCCGGGACCTTGAGCCGCACCACCTCCAGCTCGGCCTCCACGGTGGGGAAGTCAATATAGAGGTACACGCAGCGCCGTTTCAGGGCCTCGGAAAGCTCGCGGGTGTTGTTGGAGGTCAGTACCACCAGCGGATGGTGCCGGGCGGTGATGGTGCCCAGCTCCGGCACAGAGACCTGAAAATCGGAGAGCACTTCCAGCAAAAAGGCCTCGAACTCAGCGTCGGCGCGGTCAATCTCGTCAATCAGCAGCAGCGCCGGCTGTTCGCTCTGCAGGGCGCGCAACAGCGGCCGGGCCAGCAGGAAACGCTCCGAGAAGAAGATGTCCTCTTCCCCGGCCAGGCGGTCGGCGGCCTGGGCCAGACTGCCGGTGTCTTTCAGAATCTCGTTCAGCTTGTCGCGCAGCAGTTGGGTGTACAGCATTTGCTTGGCGTACTCCCACTCGTACAGCGCGCGGGCCTCGTCCAGCCCCTCGTAACACTGCAAGCGAATCAAGCTGCGCCCGGTGATGGCCGACCATGCTTTGGCGAGTTCGGTTTTGCCGACCCCGGCCGGACCCTCGGCCAGCACCGGCTTGCCCATGCGCGCCGCTAGAAAGAGCACGGTGGCGATCTCGTCCGAGGCGATGTACCGTTGTTTGGCCAGCGCTTGCTTTATTTCGGCGACCGTATCAAGTGCCATGTCCCCTCTTTCTGGCCGCGGGCGGCCGGCCAGCCGCTAGCCGCCCTGTCCCGGTTCGAGCATTTCCCGAGCCGTGGCGGTGAGAGTCAGCAGTTCAGTGAGGTCGTCGTCGCTCAGCGCCGACCACGGGCGATAGAACAGCTCGTTGGTGCGGGCTTCGATGCACGCGCGCGCTGCCCGCCCGTCGGAGGTCAGCGCGGGGTGCTCGTCCGGCCCGGTGGACCAGCCGCGAGCGCGCAGCTCGGCCAGCGCGGCGGCGTACACCGCGCGTGGATGGCCGCGCCGGGTCAGTTTCTCACACAGGGCGTCGAGGGTGTCGGCCTGGCCGCGCCACAGCACGGTCAGCGCCTCCAGCGCCGGACCGCTCACTCCCTCCGCCCGCCACGCGGCCAGGTGCGCGTCGTCGCGGAAGGCGCGCAGGTCGGTCAGCCATTGGTCAATGCGCCCGAAGGGGGGCGCGTCGTCGCCGGGGTAGTGGTAGCGGCTGAACGTGATGCACCAGCGTTCGGGCGGCATGGGCGCGCCCAGACAGGCCTCGACCAGCACACGCAGCAAGGCGGCGAAGCGCTCGACCGGCGCCGGCGGATATGGGGCCGCAGGCTCCATCGCCGCGCGCGCAGCAAGCAACAGCGCCTGGCAGGCCTGCCGCCCCCGATCGGTCATGCGATACTGGCCCGTGGAGATCTGTTCGATCACCCCGCGCGCCGCGCTAGCCTGCAGCGCGCCTTCGTACACCTGCCGGCTGGTGTAGGGGTTGCGCAGCCCGAACAGCCAGGCCTCGGTGGGCAACGGCTCCCACGGCAGGGCCGCCATGGCCACACCGAAATCGTGCTCGTCCAGGCCCAGCCGGGCGCCCTCCGTCTCCAGCACCGGCAGGTATCGAGTGCGCAGAGCTTCGTCCACGCCGTCAAACGCGGCGTACACTTCTTTCTGGCGACTTAACCGATCCATGTGGCGCCTCCTCTGTCAGCCTGCGCGGTTCACCCGGCCGGGCTGCGCGCGCCCTCACGGAAATAATACAGCATATCGTCTTCCGGGTGGGGGACGTTCAGCAGCGCCAGCATGGCGGCCAGTTCGCCGCGGTGGTGGTTGCTGTGATTGAGCAGATGAAACATCAGCAACCTGATCCAGTCCAGGGTCATGCCCCGGTCCCCCTCCGCCCGACTGCCACCTCCCGCCTGCCACCTGACACCTCCCCACCTGACACCTGACCCATCTTCACCTGCCCCCTCCCCCCACGCCGGCCCACAGGAACACCCCGCCGAGGTAAATCAGGAACGCGCCGCAGAGCACGATCACGGTCCGGTAAGCGCGGTCGGTCAGCCAGCGGCGGCCGGCGCCGGCCGCCCCGGAGAGGAAGGTATCCCAGGCGTAATCGGCGCTGATGTGGCCCAGATAGAAGGTGATCACCGCCGCCAACCCGAGGGCCTGGGCCTGCAGCAAATACCCGGCGGCGACCGTGGTCCACCACGCGTACCAGAAGGGGCTGGAGGCGGTAGTGACCATCCCCAGGCCGACCAGCTCCCAGTCGCCGCGCCCGGCGCCCCCCTCGCCGGGCTGCGGCAGCCGGATGCGGCCGCGGTAGACCGCCCACAGGTACGCCCCGCCCATCCAGATCAGCAGCGCCCCGCCCACCAGGCTGATCGTGGTGCGCACAGCGGGCTGCGCCATGCCCGCCGCCAACCCCACGCCAATCAGGACCACAATCACCAATTCAAGGATCGAGTGGCCGGTTGCCACCAGCGGACCCACCAGCCATCCGCGCCGGGGCGCCTCGCTGACGATGGCGGTGGAGACCGGGCCGGGCGAGACCACCGCGCCGATGGCAAGGAGAAAAGAGAAGGCGAAGATAGCGGGGAGAGAGTGCGTCGGCATCAGAGCGAATACACCAGCACAAGCACTTCCTGCTCGGCCCTGCGGCGGCAGCGAACCGTCTCCGTTCGCCGTCCCAGAAGCCCATTCTGTCTGTTTCCTGAAATGGGGTAAAACGTACTAACCCAATTTCGCACCAAC
>CAYZNA010000013.1:16530-24542 GCA_964478665.1 uncultured Anaerolineales bacterium | reverse complement strand
GTCCAACAGGCCAGTGGCGGCGGCGGTGATCGTGCCGCTGCCGCCGTTCGTGGCGGCGGCGAATTGGGTGGACGCCTCCCCACTGATCAAGCTGACGCTCGACGGGTTGAATGTCCCCAGTGTCGTCGGCGACGCGCTGAAGGCCACCATCGAGCCAAATACGATCAGGTAGCCGAGGGAAAGGGCCGAGCGCGCCGAGACCTGCGCCAGCTCGAAGTGAGCTGCCTCCCCGCTGGCGATCGCCGCCAGCCCCACCACCAGCCCGCCGGTCAGCATTTGCATCCCGGTGGCCATGCCGAAGGCCGCCGCCGGCAACTGTGCCCGGCTGGATACCAGCGAGCCAGCCGCCCAGCCCAGCGCGGCCAGGATCAGCACCCCCACCCCGAGCGGGTCCAGCCGGCCCTCGCCGGCCAGGGTCCCCGGCCCCACCAGCAGCGCCATCCCGGCGAAGCCCAATCCCAGCCCGGCCGCCACCGCGCCTCCTGGTCGCCGCCCGCGCGCCGAAGGTCCCCGAAGCGAAGCGAAGGGGGGGCGCAGCCAGTCCAGTAGCACCATCCACAACGGCACCAGCGAGATGATCAGCGCCGCCGGGCCAGAGTCCACGCGCTGCTCGGCCCAGGCCACGCCGGCGGTGGCGCCCATCATCAGGCCGCCGGCCAGCGTCGCTCGCAACCAATGAAGCAACGTCGGGCGCGGGGCGCCGCGCAGCAGGGCCAGGCCCACCAGCAGCGCCCCGGCAATGACAAAGCGCGCCGCGATCAGCACAAATGGCGGGATGCTCTGGATGCCGAAGCGGATGGCGAGGTAGGTCGAGCCCCAGATCAGATACACGGCGCCGAAGGCCACCGGCGTTAACCAGCGCGGGACGGGAGACTGACTCATAGACTGTTCCTCAGTGTGGCTTGCGCGGCTGCATGGCCGGCGGGTGAGAAGGCCGGGCAATGGCGGGCAGGAGCAGCATCATACCCCGACTCGGGCCGGCTGGCAATTGCCCGGCAGCGCGCCCTGCGCTACAATCTGTCCGGTCCGGAGAGCGAACGGGGGAGCGCCGGTTACCGGCGCAAACACCCCCGAAGAGAAGCACAGGGTGGGGCTGCTGGCCGCCGCCCGAGGGAGAACCGATGCAGATTCTGGTGGTTGACGACGACGAGGATGTGAGCGAGCTTCTGGTGTCCAGTCTGCGCCGTGCCGGGCATGAAGCTCGGAAGGCAGGCGATGGGGACGAGGGCTGGCACATCTGGCAAAACGAACGGCAGCGATTGGTCGTCACTGACTGGCTGATGCCCGCTCTCGACGGCCCGGGTCTGATCGCCCGACTGCGGGCAGCTTCCACGCAACGGTACACCTACATCATTCTGTTGACGGTCAAGCGCGAGAAGAAAGATGTGGTAGAGGGCCTGCGTGCGGGAGCCGACGACTACCTGACCAAGCCGTTCCACACCGGGGAGCTGCTGGCGCGCGTGGACATTGGCGAGCGCATTCTGACCCTCGAATCACAACTGAGCGATACCATCGCCCAGCTTGAACGGCAGACCAAGTATGACGACCTGACCGGCGTGCTCAACCGGCGCCGGCTGTTTGAACTGGCCGAGCAGGAGTTCGACCACTCCCGGCGCTACGGTCGCGCGTTGACCGCAGTGATGCTGGATATTGACCACTTTAAACAGGTCAACGACGTTCACGGCCACGCGGTCGGCGACCAGGTGTTGCGGGTGGTGGCCGAGCGCTGCCGTCAAAACCTGCGAACGGTGGATATTCTGGGCCGCTACGGAGGCGAGGAGTTTGCGGCGGTGATGCCCGAGACAGAGCTTTCGGCGGCCGTGCCGGCCGCCGAGCGGCTGCGGGAGAGCGTAGGCGACATTCCGGTTCCCACCGCCCACGGCCCGCTGCGGATCACCATCAGCGTGGGCCTCGCCTGCCTGCGCGGCGGGGTTCCCGACATCGCGTTTCTGCTCGACCAGGCCGATAGTGCCATGTACGCGGCCAAGCGCGCCGGGCGCAATCAGGTGCGGCTGGCTGCCGAACCTGAACCTACCTTGAAGGCATTATAGTAGTGAACACCACAGACATCCTGGCGCAGGTGCCGCTTTTTGCCGACCTTGGCCGCAGCGAATTGCAGGCGATTGCAGAGCGTTTCCGCGAGGATCACTTTGAGCGCGACGCCACCCTTTTCTACGAGGCCGACCCGGCTGCCCGCTTCTGGCTGGTCAAGGAAGGGCAGGTCAAGATCGTGACATACGCTGATGGCGGCAAAGAGATCGTCATCGAGGTGATTCCGCCCGGCGAGATTTTCGGTGGGGGGGTCATGCTCATGCCTCACCAACCGGCCACTGCTCAGGCATTGACCGAACTGGTCACGCTTAGCCTGTCTGTGGATGAATACAGGCATCTGCTGCGCGAGTACCCGGCGATAGCGGTGCGCATCATTGAGATGCTGGGCGACCGCCTGCTGGGCATAATTCGTATGCGGGCCATAGCCAGCGAACGAGTCGAGCGGCGGATTGCCCACATACTGCTCAAGTTGGCCAGCAAGTGCGGGGAGGAAACGCCTGCAGGGTGGGCCATTCCCCTCAGCCTTGCCCGTCAGGACACCGCCGAGTTGGCCGACACCACCACCGAAACCGCCATCCGGGTGATGTCTCGCTTTCGCCGCCAGGGACTGGCGAAGACCCTGCGCGGCGGTTACGTCGTAATCACCGACCGTGAGGCGCTGGCCCAGGTGAGCGGCGGCTAGCCCGGAAGGCATTACATTTGTCATGTGCCACCTGTGACATCCGGTCTTGCTCCTGAGATCGGACCTGGACTACTATGGATGTTGGAGACAGGATAGACTGATACCTCATCGCTGTTTCCTCCTTTGGCGAAGGCCCCGCCGGGTTCCCCCCTCACCGCACCCGGCGGGTGCCTTTTTAAGTTCCAGGCGCCGTTCTGCCCCCGGCCTGTGAACTGGCAAGTGTAACTCAGCCGGCCGCCCTGCCTCCCAATTTGGAAGACAGGGCGGCCGGCTGAGCTTTTGTGGGAAACCTATAAAGAGAAAGTTGACCGAAATCATGAGTGAACCTATACTTGAGCTCATGACACACCAACGTATCCTGCTTGTTGACGATCATGAAGTGGTCCGACTGGGCCTGAGGAGTTTATTGGAGCGCCGGCCGGGGTTTCAGGTGGTGGCCGAGGCCAGCACTGCCGACGATGCGGTGAAAATGGCCGTGGCGCACGAGCCAGACGTGGTTCTGATGGACATTCGCTTGCCGGGCGGCAGCGGTATTGATGCCTGCGAGCAGATTACGCGCAGGTTACCCGACACACGGGTAATCATACTCACTTCTTACGCCGAAGACGAGATGCTGTTTTCTGCTATTCGTGCAGGCGCCGCCGGCTACGTGCTCAAGCAGATCGGCAGCGAGGAGTTGATCAAAGCCATCGAGGCCGCCGGGCGGGGCGAAGCCATGCTGGACCCCGCCCTCACCCAGCGGGTGTTTACGGAAGTGCGCAAAGCCGTGCAAAAAGAAGAAGCCTCTGCCTTTGGGGCGCTCACGCCGCAGGAAAAGCAGGTGTTGGCGCAAGTGGTGGAGGGCAAGACCAACCGTGAGATCGCCGAGACTCTGTTTCTGGGCGAGGGCACGGTGCGCAATTACGTCAGTAGCATTCTCTCCAAGCTCAACGTTTCCAATCGAGCGGAGGCTGCGGCTTACGCCGTTAAACACGGCCTGAAGAACTTCCTGTGAGGCCCTCTTTACAAGTGGTTGCGATGCCACCTGACTCCTCGTTACAGCCCCAGCCAGAGATGCTCTCTGCGCTGAATCAGGCAGCCCTGGCCATCAGCAGCGATCTGTCCCTCGATAGAACCCTGCAACACATCGTCAACGCGGCCCGGACGCTGGTCGGGGCGCGCTACGCCGCCCTGGGCATCCCCGACGAACACGGCGCCCTGAACCAATTCCTGGTGAGTGGGATGACTGCCGAGCAGCAGGCGCAGGTCGGGCACCCACCGTCGGGCCTGGGCCTGCTGGGGGGGATTATGCGCCAGGGGCGCATCATCCGCATCCGCAGCATTGGCAGCGACCCGCGCTCGGTCGGCTTTCCGCCGGGTCATCCCCGCATGGAGAGCTTTCTGGGCGTGCCTGTCCGCGCCGGGGGCGAAATGCTGGGCAACATCTACCTCACGGACAAAATCGCCGCCCCAGAATTCAGCCAGGAAGATGAGCACGTTATCGAGCTGCTGGCCACGCACGCCGCCATTGCCATCAAGAACGCCCGCCTGTTTCAGGCCAGCGTGGAGCGCGGTAAGCAGCTTGAGGCTCGAAACCAGGAACTTGCCACCCTCAACGCGGTGGCCGGCGCCACCAGTCGCTATCTGGACCTGGATCAGGTGCTCTCAGAGGCGCTGGATCTGGTGCTCGGTGTGACCGGCGCGGACGGCGGCGAAGTACTCCTGCTGGACGAGGTCGCCGATGAGTTGGTGCTGGCGCTCTACCAGGGGCCAGCGCCGGGTGCCTTTCACACACGCACCCGCTTCCGGCGCGGAGAAGGGTTCCCGGGCCGGGTCCTGGCCACCGGCAGGCCAGTGGCCGGCACCAATCTGCCCCGCGAGGAAGCCTTCCTGCGCCCGGACGTGGCGGAGGCCGGCTTCTGCTCCTTTGTCAGTGTACCGCTCGAATCCAAGAACCGCGTGATTGGAACCCTGGACCTGGCCTCTCGCGCCCGGCGAGAGTTCAGCGAACGGGACCTGAACATGCTGCTCGCCATCGGCCACCAGATTGGCATGGCAGTGGAAAACGCCCGGCTGTACGAGCGGGTGGGCCGGCTGGCCATTCTGGAGGAGCGTTCACGCATTGGCATGGACCTGCACGACGGCGTAATCCAATCCATTTACGCAGTTGGCCTCACGCTCGAGTCGGCGCGCCTGGCGCTGCGCGATGACCCCCGGAGCGCCAATGAGAGTGTGGGGCAGGCCATCAGCGCGCTGAATGACGCCATCCGTGACATCCGCAACTTTATTCTGGACCTGCGGCCGCAGCGCTTCGAGGGCGACCTTGACCGGGGCATCTCGCGATTGGTGCGCGAGTTCCAGGCCAACGCGCTGGTGCCGGTTGAACTGAGCGTCAACTCCGAGGCGGTTGCCCGGCTGTCGCCGCGCGTGGCTCAGACGCTGTTCCTCACCACGCAGGAGGCGCTGGCCAACGTGGCGCGCCACGCCCGCGCCTCGCGGGTGTGGGTGGGGGTCACGCAGGAAGATGGCATGGTGAAGCTGAACATCAGTGACGACGGCCGCGGCTTCGACCTTTCCGGGCAACCGCAAACGGTCGGACACGGACTGGCCAACATGCGCGCGCGCGCTGCCGATCTTCAGGGCACTTTCATCATCGAATCCAGCCCCGGGCAGGGCACCGCCCTGTGCCTGTCCATTCCCCTCTAGCGCGCCCGCGCTGCCCGCCGAAGGTCCCCGGCGCGAAGCGAAGGGGGCTGCCGCCCCGGCTCCTCCTTGCACACCAGCCAGATGCCCGACCCGGCGAGCTGCCCGGCCGGGGGCAATCGCATCCCGCCCTTCTTCTGGGCGGTATTTTCCGGCCCTCCCGGGCTAAAGTGGTCAAACCGGACAAAAATCATGTGCAATGGGGATGAACGGTACTGGGGGCCAGAAGTGCCTTCCGGTAAGCTGTAACGATCATCCTGCGATTCAGGTCAACCGGGAGGAGGGGTTCGCATACGTAACGTCAGAGCGCGGCCGGCACTCCGGCGCGGATGCCTGACCCGTTCGCAGGCAGGGAGCGCGCCGGATTGCCATGGGGAAGATTCGACTTCTGATCGTTGACAGGCATAAAGCGGTGGGGGAAGCGCTGCTCAAACGCCTGGCTGCGTATCCTGAGATTGAAGTGGCGACGGCGGTCCATAGCGTTCGCGAGGCGCTACCGGCTGCTGCGCGATTGGCGCCGGATGTGATTCTGCTGGAGCTGAAGGGCGCCGACGCACCGGGCGCCGACTCAATTCGTGATCTGCTGCGTGAATCCGCGCCCAACCGGCCGGCCATTCTGGTGTTGACCTCCTACGCCGTGGACGTGGAACGTGAGCAGGCGCTGAATGCCGGCGCGCACCGCTATTTGCTCAAGCAGATCAACTCGGACCGGCTGATGGCCGAGATCCGGGCTGCGGCCGGCTACGAAGAGGCGCGCGCGGCCCCATCCGGGGCCGGCTGAGTACGGGCGCGGTTACCGCGCCCCCGGCAGGGCGCCGCCTTCCCGGCCAGGTTTCTGCTCCGGGAGCGAGAGGCGATCCCCCGTCAGGGCGATAACGGGCGGGGCGGCAGCCCCCTTCGCTTCGCTCCGGGGACCTTCGGCGGGCGGCCGGGGGAGCAATTCGGGAGCATAAACAGAAAGGGGATCCCATGGCCGTGACAGGCAGGATCAATGTGCCGGACCTCCGTGATCTGCCGATGAATGGCACCGAAGAGGACCGCATGCGCTCGCTGATTGAGATTCTGAGCGCATACATCGAGTACTTTCACGGCGGCTGGGTGCGGTTTGTTTCACTGAATGAAGGTGTGCTGGCGGTCGAGATGGGCGGGGCCTGCGTGGGCTGTCCGCTGTCTCTCACCACCCTTCACGGCTGGGTGGAGGGTACCGCTCGGCAGTTTTTCCCGGAACTCAAGCAGGTGCAGGCGGTATCGGCGGCGTCGCAGGCCGGGTAGCCAGGCCCGGTCCCGGCCACCCTGTGCTGAGTTGCCCGCCTGCCACTGCAACGAGGAGGCCTGTTATGGAAATCACCCGTCAGGCAGACTATGCGGTGCGTACTGTGCTGGATCTGGCGCGCTTGCCGATGGGGCAGCGTGTACGGACCGGCGAGATCGCTGAGCGGCAGCGGATTCCGCCTACCTTTCTGGCGAAGATTGTGGCTCAGTTGTCTGTGGCTGGCCTGGTGCGGACCACGCGCGGAGCGCAGGGTGGGTTGACCCTGGCCCGCCCCCCGGAGGAGATCACGCTGCTGGAAGTGGTGGAGACAATTGACGGCCCGGTGATGCTCAATTCGTGCGCCAGCCATCCGGAACACTGCCCCTTTGGCGCCTCCTGCGTGGTGCAGCACGTCTGGGCGGATGTGCAGGCCGCAGTGACTGACCGCTTGCGCGCTACTACCTTTGCCGATCTGGCGAACGGGAACTATGGAGGCATGGCTGACATGGCACCCTCGATGGGCGCCAGATGAAGCCGTATACCGTTCTGACCGACCTGGCCGCCCTGCTGCCGGAGACGCCGCCCGAGAGCATCCTCAGCCGCACGGTCTTCACCAGTGGCCCGTTCAAGGCCGTGCTGTTCCGCTTTGCCCCCGGGCAGGAGTTATCCGAGCATACCGCCTCCCAGCCGGCGGTGCTGCACTTTCTGGAGGGGGAGGCCGACCTGACGCTGGGGGCAGAGGCTCTTACCGCGCGCGGCGGAACGTGGGTACACCTTGCGGCGCGGCAGCCGCACAGTGTGCGCGCGCAAACGCCGCTGGTGATGCTGTTGCTGCTGTTACCGGCCACCGACTGACTCTCTGCCTTGCGCCAACCACAACAGACCTCCTCCGGGGTATTCTCCCGGGGGAGGTCTGTTTTTGTGCTTCGCCCGGACGGCCCTTCCCATGGTTGCACGGCCCACGCCGCTTCCACCCGGTTTTGCATTCTACGACTGTGGTGTTACAATAGGCCCCTCGGTATGGTACCGGGGTCATAGCGTGCAGATCGGGGGAGGGCGTGCAGAGGGAAGGGCCGCGACGCATAATTCCGGATCGAGTGCGATCAGTCTTGCTGGCGCCAACCTTCCTGGTCCTGTTGCTGGCGACCGGCGCCCTTAATTGACTTCGCTGGTGGCACGCCGCGTTGTTGCTCTTGCCGCTGGCAACGCTCGCCATTTACCTGCTTTCCCCGAAATTCCGGGTGGAGCGGGCGCTGCTGGCCCTGCTTGTGCTGGCGGCAGTGAACGCGGTGGGGTTGAGCGTGCTGGCCGTCACGCCGCCCGAGCCGCTGTACCTGCAGGCTA
>CAYZNA010000013.1:5922-16520 GCA_964478665.1 uncultured Anaerolineales bacterium | reverse complement strand
GCCGCCTCCGATGAGAAGGTGTACGTGGGGGACCTGCTGGCGCATCGGGTAGTGGTGCTCGACAGGACACTGCAACCAGTGAACGAGTGGATGCGGGGTGAGCTGGTGCAGCCGGACGGCCTGTTCCTTGCCCCGAAGCGCGACGGCGACGACTGGCAGGCACACGAGCACCTGATTGTCACCGACCCGGGACAGCACCGCCTGTTTCGTCTGTTCGACGACGGCGCCACAATTGAGCCGCTGGGTGAGGTTGGCGCCGCCCTGAAGCAGTTCCGCTCACCCACTGACGCGCTGGAAGACAGGCAAGGCAACCTTTACGTCGCCGACGCCGAGAACCGGCGGGTGCAGATCATCAAGCCCGATGGGGCTGTGACCGGCCTGGGTGACAGGGGCGACGACACCCCCCACGTCTTCGTTTCCCCCGGCGGGCTGGGCATTTACCCCGAAAGCGGCCAACTCCATCTGGCTGACCCACTCAGCAATGTCATCTGGGTGTTCGAGCCGGTCACGCGCACCCTCACCACCACGCTGCCGCTCAAAGATGCCCCGCCGGAGGCCCAGCTATCGTATCCCACGGATGTGGCGGTGGACTGGCAGGGGACGGCCTTTGTGGCCGACAGCGGACACCGCCGGGTGGCAGTGTTCGGCGCCGACGGCAGGTATCTGCGTCAGATCAGCGATCTGCGCGGGCCGTTTACCCCCACTTCTCTGGCGCTGGGCCTGGATGGCAGGCTGCTGATTGTGGACGCGGCGCGCGGCCGCCTGCTGGTGGCCACGAAGGAGGGGGCCTACGTGGCGGAAGTGGGCGCGATTCCGCTCCCGCAAACGGCGCGCCCCGCGCGCACCCGCCGCGCTGTGCTGGCGGCGCTGCTGGCGCTGACCGCGCTGGCCGGCTCCGCCCTGGCCGCGTGGTGGCTGGCCGCCGGCGTGCTGGCCGACTGGCACGCGGTGGATCGGGCGGAGGGCCGGCGCCGCCTGTTTGGCGCCATGATGGCCGCAGTGTGGCCACGCAACCCGTGGTTTAGCGCCTTTCAGCAGGTGGTGGACGGCGCCTTGCAGGGCAGCGGGCCGCTGCGCCTGCCGGGACCGGGGCTGGTGCTGCTTACCGGAGCCAGCGCCGGCGTGTTCGAGCGCTTTGGGCAAGTCTCGCGGGTATCCGGGCCGGGCATGGTGGTCACCCAGTTCGGTGAGGCGCTGCGGGCAGTGTTCGATCTGCGCCTGCAAACGCAGGCCATTGACCAGAGCGAGGAAACGGTCTACTCCCGCGAGGGCGTGCCGCTGAAGGTGAAGTTCTCCATCCAATACCGCATCATGCAGGACGAGGCCGCACTGGTAACCGAGGGCCGCTACGTATTGGAGGATGACGTGCTGCGCCGGGCCGCGTTGAACGCGGCCGACTGGCGCCAGCAGACCGAGCAGGCGGCCCGCGCCGCCCTGCGCGAGGCGATCTCCGCCCGCTATCTGGAGCTGATCTTCGACCCGCGCAGCACGGTGATGGACGGGCAGCTTTCCCCGCGCGCACCGCTGCAGTTCGAACTTCAACGCCGGCTGGACCGGCTGGCGCAGCGCTGGGGGGTGGAGGTAGTGCGCGTCACGCTCGACGAACTGCGCATGCCCCGCGATGTGAGTGAGCGGCTGCTGCAAATCTGGGATATTCAATGGCGCCGCTGGGCGGAAGTGGAACACGCCAGGACCGACGCCTGGAAAGAGTCGGCGAAGGAAGCGGTCAGACTGGCCGACCGCAAGCGCGAGCTCGAAGCTGCCCGCGATGTCGCCGGCTTGCTCAAACAAGCAAGAGGTGCGGAGGTGGAGGCCGAAATGGAGGCAGAGCGCATCCGCGCGGGGATGCAGGCCGAACTGGCCCAATTGATGGCTCACGCGGACGTGGATCGTGCGCGTGGCAAGGCCGAAGCGAAGGCTATCACCGGCCGCGGCGAGGCGCTGGCGCGCGTGGAGTACCTGCGGCAGTTGCTTGCGGTGCTGGGCCAGGCGGATCCGCAGATCCTTGAGGACAAGGGGCTGATGGAGATGCTCGTGCGCCTGGCCGCTTTCAGCGACCTTTCAAAGATCGAGGCCCTGGCGGCCTTCCTCGCCAGAGAGCAGATCCTCCCCGCTGCGCCTGCGCGTGGGGAGATGGCGGCCGAACCGCCGCCGGCCGGCGAGGACGCCGGCGCCGGGCAGACGACATGAGGCCGGAAAGCCAGGCTCGGTTGACGGCGCTCTGAATCTATGGAGGATACCTGACATGCTTGCTGATCTGCGTGAACCGCTCGTGCTCTCGGACATCGCTGTGGAGGTCGTGGACACGCTCCAACTGCTGCTGTGGGACTGCAGCGAGCAAGTGCGGCGGGCGTTGCAGGGTGAGCCGGCGCTCGTGCGCTACGTCGAGCAGACCCGCACGGATTGGAATCGGCGCGATTGGGCCGGCGCGCTTGTTCGGGTGACGCACGGGCTGCAGGCGATGGAGACGGTCCGCAGCAACCGCGTGGATCATCTGGTGCCGACCGTTGTGCAGGGCATGCTCCACGGGTATGCCGGAGGTTGCCATTGCGTGGAGCAGAAGTCAGACCTGGCCGTGCGCGCCTACGAGCGGAGCGCCAGCAGCTTTCGCGCTTCTTTCCACGCTGACCCGCTGCAGGCCGCCAGCCTGTGCGGGCTGGCGGTTGCTTACGCTCAGACCAGCCACTGGCTGTGCGTCTCTCGAGTGTGCACCTCCGGGCTGGACTTGTTGCACAATCTGGACGGAAGCCCGACCCTGAGCCGGCTGTGGCGTCGCCTCGCCCTGCTGCGCGACTGGGCCGATGGCCAGCACGGGGCGCCGGGCGCGACAGGCGCTCCCGCGCCCGGACTGGCAACCGGCGCCCGGCCAGCGGCCCCGGCCCCCGGATCGGGCAACGCGCCTGCCGCGGGCGACGCGCTGCGACTTTTCAGGACTAGAGTTGAGGAGCCTGCCGATGTCCACGATGCCCGCTGAGACCGCCGGGGCCGCTGCCCCTGAGACGCCGCCGGTCGTGCCGCGCAGCGTGGCCTGCATTGCCTGCCGCGAACCGCTGCCGGAGAACGAGACCGTCTGCGTGCGCTGTCACTCGCAGAACCGGCAGTGGCAGGAGTGGCACAGGGGCGTGCTGAACCGGCTGACCCCGGAGGTGCTGATGGGCGAGTTGCGCGGGTTGCTGCCGGGCGCGCTGACCCTGCTGCTCGGCTGGTTCGTGGGGTTGCTGTTCTTCGTCCGGGCCGATGGGGTCTGGGGGATAAGCGGCGGGTTGGCGATTGCCTTCCTGGGGCTGATATTCGCCTTCCTGGCGGCGTTTGACGAGTGGAGCGCGCGCGCGACGCGACGCGTGCAGCAAGCCGTGCGCGCCATTGCGCGCGGGCTGGACGGGCCTGACGTGCCGCGCGCGCTCATCGGGCTAATGCGCGCGATCGGCCGCGCGTGGAGCCCGATCAGTTTCAGCGTGGTGGCCGGGCTGCTGGCCCCGCTGGCGCTGGTGGGCTATCCGAGCCTGCTGCGCGAGCTGGCGTCCCAGCTAGGCCTGCCATTCACGGCGCCGGTCGTCGAGATCGGGATGAGAGAAGTGCTGGAGGTCTACCTGGGCGTGGCCTACTGGATGGGGTACGTCCTCGCCGCGCAGGCCGCGGCGCGCCAGGGGCTTCGCTTTTACTTCGTCGCAGCAGATGACCACGCGCCGCCCTACATCTTCACCCGCCAGACGCAGTTTTACGACCTGTGCAAGCAGGAGGCAAAGCACGCACTGCTGAACGGCGGCGAGGCAAAAGTGACCTGGCTGAGCATGGCGCGCCGCGCCGACGGCGGGCTGGACCTGCGCGCCATGGTGACGGTGGGCAACAAGAAGCTGGATCTGCTGGACGAGATGCGCGCCACGCACCTGCCCATCAACAAGACCTATGCCATTGCCCTGGATCGCTGGGCGCGCGTGCTGTCCTTGAAAGAGGAGAAGAAGACGTAAGCGGCGGGGGGAGGGCGTTCCCTCCCCGGCTATCGCCCGGCCATGCGCCGGGCCACCTCCGCGCGAACCGATGGTTCCACCAGTTGGTTGTACATGGGAAACAGCACCTGCTCTTCCTTGCCAAAGTGGCGGTCCAGCAGGTCTATCAGTTCGTGGGTGTGGGCCACGAAGGCCGCCAGGTCTCCCGCGCCGGCCTGCACCGCCCGGATCTGCGCCTCGTAGGCCTGCGTGCCGGCCAGGATGGCCGGGTGTTCCACCGTGTTCAACTCGCGGATCACTTCACTCAGCTTGAGCGCGGCGGCGTGGATTTCTTTGTGCTCTGCGCGCATCACGCCGGTCGGCCCGCCCTCACGGCCAATGATGGCCTCGATGGGCGGGAAGAAGATGTCGTCTTCCTTGCCAGCGTGGGCCGGAATGTCGTAGGTCAGCGCATCGCCGAAGGCCAACAAAGCCGGCAGGTGGCGCCGGAAATCTTCCGGGGAGCGCAGATCGGGCAGGGCGCGCCGGACTGCATCTACCGCTGCCATGATGCGGCGGTGCTCGGACAGCAAGAAGGCAACGGGATCGGTAGTGTTCATAGGATTGGCCTCGCGGGGGCAAGTGGTCAGTGATTGGGGTCCGGCCGGGGGTCTACCGGCCTGGTCTCCGCCAGGTGGATCAGCACGCCAAAGGCGTCCCTCGGGTGAATGAAGGCTTCCCGCCAGTACTTGCCCTCGAACGTGACGCCGGGGGCGTAAGTATGACGGTATGCGATGCGCCCGCCGCGCCGCTCCAGTTCGGCGATGGCGGCGTCCAGGTCTTCTACCTCAAAGGTGATGTGGTGCACCCCCGGCCCGCCGCGTTGCCGCAGGAATCGCGCTACCGGGCTATCCTCGCGGGTGGCCTGCAACAGTTCCATCATGCTCTCGCCCACGTTAAACGGCCGGTAGCGAATGCCCATATCGCTGATGTTTTCCTCCGGCAGGAACTGCGCCCCGAACCAGTTCTCAAAGAAAGCCTGCGCCTGGTCAAGGTCCTCTACCGCGAGGGCGACGCGCTGGATGCGGCGAATGTAGTCCATAGATTCTGTTCCTGTGTGGTCCGGTGCTCACGCTTCGCGCTTCCGGCGGGTATAGATGGTCTGGAACTGAAAGACCACGACCAGCTTGCAGTCTTCGCAATCGTCGCCCAGATCGGTAGGGCGCAGCGGCTCGGCCCGTACCTCAAAGCCCAGTTGCTGGTACAGCTCAATGGCTTCCTTCGCCCGCCGGGCGTCGGCCACAAAGCGGCGCTCCCAGCCCTCGGCCAGCAAGGCCGGATCGGGAGCAAGCTGGTCCTCCGTCAGCACGCGGCGGGCGGAGGCTTCCAGCCAATCGAGAGCGGGAGTTGGGCGGGCGTCACTTTCAGTCATTATTCCTCGCCGGGGATCGTGGGGGGGGGGCGCCGGGTTCTTCTTGCTTTGTGGCCCCGGCGCGCTCCCCGATCCGGCTCAGGCCTCAACCGCCGCCATCTCGCCTTCGGTCTTGCTGCCCTCCCCCGACGGGGCCAGCCTGCGCAGGCGCTGGTGGCCCAGGATCGCTGCGCCCAGGGCGGAGGTGAACTGCACCATGTCGCCCTGCGGCACGTTTACCTCGGTCTTCAGGTTCTGCCTCACCACGCGGGCCATGGTCTCAAAGCGCAAAATGCCGCCGATCAGGGTGAACTCCGGCTCCATTTGCACGCGCCTCATCAGTTGCACCGAGCGGTCCACCAGCGAGGCAATGGCCCCGTGCATGATGTCGGCGGGGGAGCTGCCCATCGAGAGGTGGTTGATCACTTCCGACTCGGCGAACACGGCGCACACGCCCGAGATGGGCACCACTTCTTTGGAGGTGGCTACCAGCGGGCCGATCTCCTCGGTCGAATAGCCCATATAGCGCGCGGTCTTCTCCAGAAAAGCCCCGGTGCCGGCGGCGCACTTGTCGTTGAGCCGGAACGATTTTACCTTTGCCCGGCCATCCAGCCGGCTGGCCTTCATGGTCTGCCCGCCCACGTCCAGAATGGTGCGCGTCTCGGGAAAGAGGAAGGCTGCGCCGCGCGCGCTGGCGGTCAGGTCGGTCACGGACACGTCGCTGAAGGGGACCATGTGCCGGCCAAAGCCGGTCGAGACCACATAGCCCACGTCGCTGGCATCTAACCCAGCCTGCGCCAGCGCCTGCTCGTACACCCGCCGGGCGACCTCCGCCAGCTTGAAGCCGGTGCTGGAGATCGCCCGGCCAACGATTTGATTGTCCTCACTCAAGACGAGCGCTTTGGTGTAGGTTGATCCAACGTCAATTCCCGTGGTATACATCGTAGTGTTTCCCTCTCCGCCTGGGGTGATGGCGCCGCACGGTCAGGCTGCTGCAGGCGCGCCGGCCGGGCTGCGACGGGCCAGGATGTGATCGAGGGCAAACAGGGCGGCCCCCAACGCGCCCATATAGTGCGATTCCTCGCTGACGTTCACCTGCAACCCCATGCCGTGATTCAGCGCGGCGATCATGCCGATGTTTCTGGCGACGCCGCCGGTAAACGTAACCTGGGACTCGATCCCCACCCGGCGCAACAGGCCGATAGAGCGCTGCGCGATGGACTGGTGCACGCCCTGCAAGATGTCTTCGATTTTCTTGCCCTTGCCCAGCCAGGAGAGCACCTCCGACTCGGCGAACACCGTGCAGGTGGTGCTGATCCTCACCGGGCGCTCGGCCCGCAGGGCCACCGCTCCCAGCTCCCCGAGCGGGATGTCCAGCGCGTCCGAGGCCGCCCCCAGGAAGCGGCCGGTCCCGGCGGCGCACTTGTCATTCATGCAGACATCCAGGATTTCGCCGCGGGCGTTCACCCGAATCGCTTTGGTATCTTGCCCGCCCATGTCCACCACCGTGCGCGTATCGGGGAACATGTGTACCGACCCCCGCCCGTGGCAACTGATCTCGGTGACCTGGGTGTTGCCAAAGGTGACGCGGTAGCGGCCATAGCCGGTGCCGACCACGTATTCCACCTCTCGCTCCTCCAGGCCGGCGTCGGCCAGCGCCAGCTCGTAGGCCTTTTGGGCAGCGGCGACCACGTTGGCGCCGGTGTCGGTCAGCGACCGGCCCACGATGTGCTGCTTTTCGTTGATGATAATCGCTTTGGTCTGGGTGGACCCTACGTCTACTCCGGCTGCGTATGCCATGGTATCCCTCCTTTGTCAAACAACACGTGACTGGCCCTGCGATGCGCGACCCGCTCACCTCACGCCCCGCGCTTCTCCAGCATCTTGCGCGTGGCTAACCCCTCAAAGAACGCGTCCGCCCGGTTCTTGAGCTGTGCCTCGGAGACCACCCGCCGATCCATCATGTCGGACTCGATGAACAGGCTGGGAACGTCGCGGGCGGCCATCAGGGCGCGCCGGTTGTCGGCCAGGCCGGTTGAGACCGTGCGGCAGCTCTTGATCGGGTGATATACCACCCCGTACACGTGGTAATCGTCCACCATTTTCGTCAGGATGCTGTCCTGGTAAAACATGCTGTCCATTGCATCGCGCACACTGCTCAGCACGCCCTTCGCCAGACTACCCATGGGGCGATTCACGTCGTATTCAAAACCGAGGTTGGTGCCGCCAGCGGCGAACCAGAGGTAAGTGGAGTTGACGAACGTGCCGCCCCATTCGGTGAACAGTTCGTTGAAGCGCCGAAAAATGGGGTAGCAGGGCACGCCCACAAAGATCAGGCGGTACTTTTCGTCGGTCAGCGTGCCGATGGCGTGGGCCGCCTTGTATTCCATCTCTTGTACAAGTTCGTCGAAGTACCTGGCGCCCGCCGGCGTGCCGCGGAAGCCGTTGGCTACGCCCAGGTAAATTGTGCCATCGGTCAGGGCGTTGAATAGCGAGGGCCGGCTCTGGTTCAGATCCAGCGCGCGCTTCCAGCCCCGGCTCATGGTGTTGGCGTGCCCCAGCACTTCGCGCAACTTATCAATGTCAAACTTCTTGCCGGTGACCTGCTCGCACACCCCGATCAATTCCTTGAGCTGTGCGGCCACGTAGGCGCGGTCGTTCTCAAAGTCCGCGTTGCCGGCCCAGGTCTGACCGCCGGCCATGCGGGTGCCGGGCACGTCCAGGGTAAAGATGGGGATGTGGTACATCCGCTCCCAGATCTCCGCCCACTTGATGTAGGTATTGCAGGCGTTGGTCAGCACGGCCAGGCTGGGCTTCGGGATGCGGCCCATCGGGTGCTTGCCCTGGCGGAGCTGCACGGCCACATCTGCCTTCACGTAGCCGCAGATGTCGGGGGAGTAGCCGTAGTCCTCAGCCTCGTTCAAGTATTCGTGGGCCACGCGGCGAACGGCGGTTTGCAGCGAGTTGATCTCGGGGAAGACCACCGGCATATCAAAGGTCTTCAGCACCTCGTTCATGCTGCCCATCACGAAAACATAGGCCGCCTGGCCGCCGGCTTCCGCCACCCGGGTCAACTCGCTGAACCAGTCGCGGAACAGTTGCGCCCCGTCGCGGTTGCCGCGCCCAACGATCCCGTCGGTAAGTTGTGTTTGTGTCATTGTACGCTCCCTTTCCTTATCCCTCGCCGACGTTTGCTGGCCAGCGGGGGATAGCCCGGTTCCCTAGACAAACAAGATGTTCTCCACAAACGTCTCCAACTGGATCTCGAGGTGGTCGAAGCTGGTCATGTTCTCCTCGAACTCGCTGACGAAGTAGGGCACGCCCTCTTCGTCCAGCGCGCGCGTGTAGGCCACCTGCTCTTCCAGCCCCGGCTCGCACAACTTGGCCGCGGTGATGATGGCCGCCTGCGCCCCGGACGACTCGATGCGCTCGAGCAGCATCTTCTCCTTGGGCTTGCGCAGGTCGTGCTGCACCGGGCTATAGCTGGATTGTTCCAGATAGGCGTGGGCCAGGTTGTGGAGCGGGTCGCCGTCCAGCGCCACGTCCTCCAGAATCCAGCGCAGGCCGATCATCAGGTCGTCGTCCACCACGTAGCACGAGCGCCCCACCGCGCGGATCAGGTCCAGCGGCGGCTGCTCGCAGAAGCCGCCCTCGAACACCACCCGCACCTTGTCCTGCGGCCTGGTGTCGCGGGCGCGCAACCCGGGCAGCGCCGCCTGCAGCAGCTGGTTGTGCTCCTCGCGTGGGAGCACGCCGCCGATGGCGGTCAGCACGTAGGCTTCATCGGCCGTGACCAGCCACGGCTCGGCGCGTTTGATGTCGTACAGCTCGCGCAGCAGCGCCCGGTTCTGGTTGTACACCCCCAACGAAGAACGCAGGTCATCATCGGAGACCGGCCGCCCGACGATGGTTTCCACGCCCCGCCGCAGCCGGTCATATTCGCCGCGCAGGTAGGTGACGGCGTGGCTGGAATTGGCGTTTTGCGGCAGGTACAGGATCTGGCAGGGATAGGGGAAGTTGCGGCCCCACACCGCGCCCAGATTGCGGGCGGCGTCGCAGATCGGGTGGGTGACAAACATCTCCATCTTTACCCGGTCGCTCAGCGCCAACTCCAGCGAGGTTTTGAGAATGGAGCACAGGTACGAGCCGAAGCGCGAGTCGGCCCGCATGGCTTCAACCTGCGCACCACGCACTTTGAAGGGCAACAGGCCGGCCGCATGCACGATCTCTTCCGGGAAGTAAACCTGGAAGTGCCCGACCACCTTGCCGCCGGCCGCTCGCCAGCGCTGCACGGTGGGGAAGGTGGTGTCTTCCAGCATTTCCCGCACCTGGTAGAGCATCTCATCCAGCGGCTGGTCGCGCCATTCGGGGAATGTTTCCACGCTCATTGTTTCCTCCTCTGGCGTGGGGTGCGAGGCGTGCGCCGCAAAAGCGCGCGCCTCGCACCCCACGAATCATCCCAACTTTGCTCCGCACTGGCCGCAGAACTGGAACTCACCGGGCAGGCTCTTCGCACCGCAACTCGGGCACTCCTGGCTGTACGGCCCCCACGGAAACTCCGATGACTTGCCGGCAGCGGCCAGCTCGCGCAGGCGGGTGGGGTTGGCCCGCCGCTTCTCCACGAAGGCGCTCATGCCCTCCAGCGGCTCCCACGTGGCGAAGTGGATCGAAAGCCAGTCGCGGGCGTGGCCGATGGTGCTGTGCCAGGCGAGGTCCTTGAAAAAGTTAACCTGCTGCTTGGTGTAGCGCATACACTCCGGGAACTTGTCAATCAGTTCGCCGGCCAGGGCCTGCACGGCCTCGTCCAGCTTCGCCAGGCTGATGGCGTAGCCTTCATCGCCCTTTTGCGCTTTCTTGATCTGCTCCGGCGTGGCGTGGGTGATGAACTCGCCGTCTTTTGTTACCGAGGGCGCAACCTGGTTGACCAGTCCCCATTCCAGCGCCTGGTAGGGCAGGATGGGGCGGTTGGTCATCAGGATGTAGCGCGCCCGCCGGTCTCCCACGAAAAGTGGCAGCCACTGGGTGGAACCTCCGGCGGCCACGCTGCCCACGCTGGTGCCCACCTGCTTGATATAGGCATGCTCGGCGATGATGGACAGATCGCAGGCCAGTTGCGACTCGTTCCCGCCGCCGACCGCCATCCCGTTCAGCCGGGCGATCACCGGCTTGCCGGCATTGACGATGCTTTCGATGTAGCCGCTGAACAACCCCATGTATTTCCAATAGTCGTGCGGATTTTTCAGGTAATTCTCGGCGTATTC
>CAYZNA010000013.1:0-5912 GCA_964478665.1 uncultured Anaerolineales bacterium | reverse complement strand
TGGTGTAGACCTCCTCGTACTCCTTCACGTCGCCGCCGGTGCAGAAGGCCCGGTCGCCGGCGCCGGTGTACACGATCACCGCCACCTCGTCATCGAAGGCGGCCTCGCGGAAGGCAGCCGCCAACTCCATCAGCGTGCGAGTGGAATAGGCGTTGTAGGCCTGCGGCCGGTTGAGGGTTACGTGCGCCACCCAGTCGGATTTTGAGTACAGGACCTCGGTGTACTCAAGCGTTCGTTTGTTGAAGATAGACATGCCTTTGAGCCTCCGTTCCGTAACTTATGGGACGATGACCGTGCGGATACCCTCGCCCCGCCGCAGCACCTCCAGCGCGGCATTGATCTCCCCCAACGGGAAGCGGGCTGTGACCAACTCGGCCACCTTGATTTTGCCCGAGCGCGCCAGTTCCAGCACGCGCGGGTAGTCCAACGTGCGGCAGCCCAGGCTGCCGATGATTTCGATTTCGCGGAACATCACTTTGCCGGTGTTCAGGCTCATCGGTTTGTCGGATGAGCCAACCACCACAAACCGGCCGCCGGTGCGGACCGAGTTGAAGGCCTGCTCCTGAGTCAGGGGGTTGCCGATGCATTCAAAGGCCACGTCGGCGCCGCCGCCGGTCAATTTGCGCAGTTCTTTGTCCGGCCGCTCCACCGCGCCGGGGTTGAGCGTGGCCTTAGCCCCGAGCTGCAGCGCCCACGCCAGTTTGTGTTCGGCAATGTCCACCGCGATCACCTGCGCGCCGGCCGCCGCCGCAATCTGCACGCAGTTCAGGCCAATGCCGCCGCCGCCGCTCACTACTACCGTGTCGCCGGGTTTGACCTGCCCGCGGTTGACCACCGCATGAAACGGGGTGGTGGTTGCGTCGGCGATGATGGACCCCTCCACCAGCGGAATCTCAGGAGGCAGGGCGATGGCCGCCTGAGCCGGCGCGACGATGTATTCTGCGTACGCGCCGTCCACACTGCTGCCAAAGAAAACCATGTTTTCGCACACGTTCTCCCGCCCCATGCGGCAGGTGCGGCAGTGGCCGCAGCCGTACACCGCCGGCAGCAGCACCCGGTCGCCCTCCTTCCACGGCCCCGATCCTGCCCCGGCCGCCGCTACCGTGCCGGAGGCCTCGTGCCCCAGAACCAGCGGCGGCTTCTTGAAGGTGGGGACGCCGTGATCAATGAAGTGCAGGTCGGTGTGGCACAGCCCGCAGGCCGCCACCCGGATCAGCAGTTGGCCGGGTCCAGCCTGCGGGGTGGGCCATTCCTCAACCCGCAGCGGTTGATTGGGTCCGTAGAATACGGCTGCTTGCATGGGAACTCCTTTCGCCGAGTGATAATACCTACCGGTAGGTATGTTTTTTGCTTGAACAAAAGGGAAACGGAGGAAACTGCGAGGCGGCCTGTCGCGCCCTGGCTTCCGTCCTTTTCCCGATTCTGTTTACCTGTGCTGCCAGACGGGGGCGCGCTTCTCTTCGAAGGCGTTCAGGCCCTCGTGCACGTCAGCCGTGGACATCAAGTCCTGCAAGTATACCACTTCCACCGCCGAGCGCGCGGGCCAGCCGGCCACGCCCAGTTGCAGCCCGCGTTTGGCTGCCCGCAAGGCTGCGCCGCTCAGCGCCTTCAGCCTGTCCAGCAGCGCGTCAACCGCTCCGCCCAGCTCGTCGTCCGGCACGGCCCGATTGATTAGCCCGATGCGCTCGGCCTCGGCGGCCGGGATGGCCTCGCCGGTGAGCAGCAGTTCTGCCGCGCGCCGGTAACCCACCAGTCCCGGCAGTTGCATCGAGGCCACCGGGGCGAAGGTTGCCAGCTTGATCTCCGGTTGGCCAAAAGTGGCTTTCTGAGCGGCATAGATCAGATCGCAGCACAGGGCCAGCTCGCAGCCGCCGCCCAGCGCGTGCCCGTGCACCACGGCCAGGGTGGGGGCAGGAAAGCCGGCCAGCGCGGCGCAGGCCCCATCCATCAGCGGGATCATCTCCCCCACACGGCCGGCCTTGTGGTCGCCCACGTCGGCTCCGGCGGAAAAGACGCGCAGCGTGCCCTGCGCGCGCAGCACCAGCACCCGCAGGGAGGCCTCCCCGGCAGCCAGCGCCAGGGCCTCGCCCAGTTCGCGCAGCATAGCGATGTTAAGGATGTTCAACGGTGGGCGCTGCAGGGTGAGGGTGCCAACCCCATCTGCGATTTGCCAGCCGATGGTCTGCCAGGCCTTCTCCGTCATTGCGGACAAGTTTTCTCTGAAATGGCCATGCTCTGGATTTTAAGGCACGCGCAGGGGTGGAAAACATGATTTGTGTCATGTTTGTCAGGTGTCAGGTGTCAGGTGGTGCGTGATACCTGAACACCTGACGCGGCACGCCGGTGCCGATCGCGCTCATGTAGCCCAGGTGAGTCAGCAGGCCGGCGAGGCGCCGGTTGCGCTCGGCGTGGACGCCCAGCCGGATGTTGTCGAGCGTCACCGAGTTCGGCAATCGCCCCGGACTGCGAACTTCGATCCGGTCGGAGAAGACGAACAGCCGAATTTGCGATCCGCCCAGACTGTAATCCCGGTGCGCGATGGCGTTGACGACCGCCTCGCCGAGCGCGGCCAGATCGTATTGCAGAAAGATGTCAAATAGACTGCGCCTGCCACCCCTCTATCCCGCGGCTGGCCATGGAAAACGCCACCCCCACGAGCGTGATCGCCTTCCCCCGCCCGCGATACTTCTGCGCGTACTCCCGTTCCCTGATCTGCGCCAGCGCCGCCTCTGCGCTCCCGTCCAATTTGAACTCGAAGACAAAGACCTGCTCGGCCAACTCCACCACCGCGTCAATCCGCCCGCGCTCGGTGCGGACTTCGGCGGCCACTTCCAATCCGATCAGCCGGAAGATCAGGTAGAAGATCGTCTGGTAATACTTCTCCTGTCGCAGTTGGATGTCGTAGGGCACGTCGGCGAAGAACACCTGCAAGGCCGAGAAGAAGCGCTCCAGATCGCCGGCTTGCAGGGCGCGGATCAACTGCCACAGGTAGCCCTGACCGCGCGTTTCGTCCACCGCGCTGAATGCGCCCACCAGGTAGTGCAGGAAGGCGTGCTCCACCTCGTAGTTCGGATACGCCAGGGTGTACAGTCGGGTGGCTTTGTCGTAGGCCTTGATCGTCAAGTAACCGGTCTGGAGCAGCAGGGGGATCACTTTCAGGTCGTCAATCTCGTAACTGCTGAAGCCCAGTTCGCCGATTTCCAACCGGTCCAGTTCCCGGACGTCGTAGTTGCGTTGGCGGATCAATTTGATCAGAAACGTCGGCGTGCCGCTCTCGAACCAGAAATTGCGGAACGTGCGGGTCTCGAACAGCAAGAGCAACGAGAAGGGGTTGTATACCGGCTGGCATTCTTCCGAAAAACAGAAACCGTCGTACCAATGGCGGATTTGGGCCAGCAACGCCGCTTCACCGGCTGCCTGGCGCTCGGCCAGGGCGCGGAGGTGGGCCGGGAAATCCCGCTCCAGTTCGGCCTGGGTGATGCCGAGCATGGCGGCGTAGCGGCTGTCGAGGCTAACGTCATTGAGATTGTTCAGGCCGGAGAAAACGCCGACTTTGCCGAACTTGCTGACGCCGGTCAGGAAGACGAACCGCAGGTAGGCGTCCAGGCTCTTGATGACGGTGTAAAAGCCTTTCAGCACATCCCGAATGCGCCCGGCCTCGGCCACGTTCTCGATGTTGTCCAGGATCGGCTTGTCGTATTCGTCAATCAGGATGACGACCTTGTTCCGGGCGGACAGTTGCGCGATCAGGTCTTCCAGTTGCCGGGTCGAGCGTCCTTCTTGAAGGGTCACGCCGTGCCGTTGGGCAATCTGGCTGACATAGGTCTGAAGGGTCGTTTCCAATTCGTCGGCCGATTTCACCGGTTGGCGGCTGAAATCCACCCGGATCACCGGATGGCTATCCCACTGATACGGGCTGTCGTACAACCACAACCCCCGGAAGAGTTCCCGGTTGCCCTCGAAGATTTCCTGCAACGTGGCGATCAGCAGGCTTTTGCCGAACCGGCGCGGGCGGGCCAGGAAGTAGACGCCATACGGATCGCGAATCAGGTTGTAGATCGCCGGGGTCTTGTCTACGTAGAGGTAGCCGCCCTCGATGATTTTGCGAAAGGTCTGGATGCCAACGGGCAGGGGCTGGAGCGCCATACTTCCATTCTATCACAGGCCGGCTCTCACGGCTTTGGGGCTCTTCCGGCCGGAGAGAAATCCACCATGTCATTCCAACGCCTCGTCCCTTTCGCCAGCGCACTGATGGCATTGAGCCTCGCCTGCTCCCTCGCCACCGCCACGCCGACGCCTGTGCCCGCGCCGCCCGCCACGCTGCCCTCGACAGAGCACACACCACTCCTCACCCCATCCCCAATTACCTCCCCTCGACTCCTCGACCACCTTCTACGTGTTTCCCTCCGGCGACGACGCGTCCACCGTGCGCTCGTAGCCCTCATAGGCGTCGCCGGTGGAGGCCTCCAGCAGTTGGAGGCGGGTGAGCGGGCGGCCGGCGTTCTGCATCAGGGCGGCCAGCAGAGTAAACTCGGTCGGGGTCAGCTCCAGCGGCTCCCCGGCCCGGCTGACCTCATGACGGCTGAGGTCCAGTTCCACGTCAACAATAGGCAAACCTCCGGGGTCGGCACGACCCCGGAGGTCTTTGTTCGGACTGGCGCTGCGGGCGATCAGCCCTGCAGGCCGAAGGGCACGGCCGGCGTGTTTTCGTTGGGGCTGACGCCGCCGGGGGTCTGGCGGCCCGGCCCGAAGCCGCCGGGGTTGCCGGAGCGCGGGCCGCGCCCGGGGCCGAAGCCGCCCTGGCATGGGCCGCCGGGGTGGGCCAGCATCCAGTCGGCCTGCGCCTGGGTGATCACGCCATCGGTCACGGCCTGCTTCAGCGCAGCCTCGCGGGCGGTCTGGAACAGGGCGCTGATCTCGTCGGCGGTCTTGCCCTGGCTCTC
The DNA here is from genome assembly GCA_964478665.1 of uncultured Anaerolineales bacterium. GTDB lineage: Bacteria > Chloroflexota > Anaerolineae > Anaerolineales > CAYZNA01 > CAYZNA01. The sequence continues at coordinate 969 of CAYZNA010000013.1, read as the reverse complement.
GGCGATCTGGTAGGGGGTCTCGCCGGCCTCGATGCGGGCGGCCAGTTCATCCGTCGTCAGGCCGAGGGCTTTCGCCAGTTCGGCCTGCATCAGGTCGTGCAGCGGGCCTTCCTTGGCCGGGCCGCGCAGGCCGAAGCCGCCGAACTTGCCCTGGCGGCCTTCGTGGGCCAGCATCCAGTCGGCTTGCGCCCGGGTGATCACGCCATCAGCCACGGCCTGCTTCACCGCAGCTTCGCGCGCGGCCTGGAACAGCTCCACGATCTCGGCAGCGGTCTTGCCCTGGCTCTCGGCGATCTGGTAGGGGGTCTCGCCGGCCTCGATGCGGGCGGCAAGTTCATCCGTCGTCAGGCCGAGGGCCTTCGCCAGCTCGGCTTGCATCAGGTCGTGCAACGGGCCGGCCTTCTCCATCTGCGGCCCGCCCCGGTGGCCCCACCCGCCCGCGAAGGGTGCGGCGCCGGGGGCCTGCGCGGTCGGGGTCGGCGTCTGCGCGAGGGCAGCGCCGGCCAGCCCGGCCACGCTCAGGGCCAGCACAGTCAGCACGACAATTACAGTGGTTTTCAAGGTCTTCATCGTTGGTGCTCCTTTGTTGCTCCGGGCGCGCCACGCAGCGCGCCGCTCTGTAACTTACGCCCACAGGATACCCGGAAGTTGTGAAGAAGCTGTGAAGGTCGCTCGAATTTGGCGTAAATTCCGGGCTAGCGGCGCCGGGCGAAGGCGATCAGCGCCAGGTTCAGGCCCAGCGCGGCCATCACTGCCAGTCCGCACAGCAGTCCCCCGATCCGCCCGGCGCCAGGCGGGCGGTCGGGGGCCGGCGGGGGATTCGACGGGGTGGCCGATTCGCGCGTGGGCGAGGTGGTCGGGGTGGGGGAGGCCGCTTCGCGCGTGCGGGACGCGGTCGGGGCCCTCGGGGGGCGGGTCGAGGGCTCCCGGGGGATCGACGGGGGGGCGCCGTTGCTGTGGTACAGCCGT
>CAYZNA010000012.1:0-26271 GCA_964478665.1 uncultured Anaerolineales bacterium | reverse complement strand
CCCCATGCCGGTCATCATTCGTCGAAAACCGGTGGCATGGGGATGCCACCGCTACGGGCGCTGCGGTTATCCGCAGGACCGGCAGCCCGTAGGGCGGGCATCCCCATGCCCGCCGCCGGCCGTCCCAGCCCGCATGGCGCCGGGCTGCTACGGGGGGGACATTTGCAAGGCACCCCCCTGCCAGCAGACGGTCTCCACCGGAGCTGTCTCGCCGAGCAGGCGCGGCAGCAGCCCGGCCAGCGCGGGCGCCGGCCCGCTGGTCAGCACCCGCAGCCGGCCGGCGCCGGGCCGCGCCCCTTCCGCATCACGCCGCCACACCCGCTCGGTCTGGCGCGCCACTGCCGGCGCCGGGTTGATCACCCGCACCTGTGGCCCGGCCAGCTCCTCAATCAACGGCAACACAAAGGGATAATGCGTGCAGCCCAACACCAACGTATCCGCGCCGCGCGCAACCAGGGGCGCCACGTAGCCGGCCAGCAGTTCGCGCGTGACCGAACTATCCAGTTCGCCGGCCTCGATTTGTTCTACCAGCCCGGGGCAGGTCTGTTCCAGCACAGTCACCTCACGGGCGAAGCGCGCCACCACCCCGGCGAGCAACTGGCCCTGGAACGTGGCCGGGGTAGCCAGCACCCCAACCACCCCGCTATGCGTGCTCCGGGCAGCCGGCTTGACCGCCGGCTCCATGCCCACAAACAGGGCATGCGGGTAAATCGTGCGCAGATGGGTGAGCGCCGCCGCCGAGGCCGTGTTGCAGGCCACTACCACCACACGCGCCCCTTGCGCCAGCAGAAAGCGCGCGATCTCGCCGGCAAATTCGCGCACCTGCGCCAGGGGTCTCGGCCCGTACGGCACGTGGGCCTGATCGGCAACGTACAGCAGATCGGCTTCCGGCAACCGCGCCCGGATTTCCCTGAGCACGCTCAGGCCGCCCACGCCCGAATCGAACACGCCGATTGGCTGATCCATGGCTCAGCGACTCCGCGCCCCGGCCGGCTCAGGAACGGCGCGCGGCTTGCACGAAAGCGCGAAACAGCCGCCCGGTGGAGGGCGCCGCAGGGATGCACTCCGGGTGCCACTGCACCGCCAGCCCGAAGCGATGCTCCGGCAACTCCACGCCCTCGATCACCCCGTCGGGAGCGCGCGCCACTACGCGCAGGCCGGGCGCCGGCTGTTTGACAGCCTGATGGTGCATGCTGTTCACCTCAAACAGCGGCACCCCGACCGCCTGTGCCAGTCGCGACTCTTCTTCCACCGCCACCGGATGGGCCATGTGGTCGCGAGGATAGCCGGGGAAATAGGCATGCTTCGCCGCGCCGGGAATCCGGGAGGTATCCAGAAACAGGTCGCCGCCGAGGGCCACGTTGATTACCTGAATGCCGCGGCAAATGCCCAGAAAGGGCTTCCCCTCGCTGGCCGCCCGGCGGATCATGGCAATTTCCAGCCGGTCGCGGTCGGGGTCAATGCCAGACAAGGTCTCGTGGGTCCCCGCCCCAAAGATCTCCGGCTGCACATCCCCACCGCCGGAAAACAGCAACCCGTCCAGTCGGTCGTACAGCGCCTGCACGGCCTCGTCCGCCAATCCCAGCGGGAGCATCACCGGCAGCCCGCCGGCGCGCTCCACCGCTCGCACATACACCTCTGCCAGCCCAAAGGCAGCGGCGTTGCCCGAGTCCGAGTCGCGGCGATTGGTTGTAATGCCAATCAGTGGTAACGACATAGTCCCTCCCCTCACCTCCGGGAAAACACAAAAGCGGCGAGCGGTCCCCCGCCCGCCGCAGCCTCGCCCGGCGATTGGCTGAAGTGTGGTTCAGCCCTCTCGTTTCGCCTTCAGCCGCGCCTTCTTGCCGCGCAGGTTACGCAAGAAATACAGTTGCGCCCGGCGGGTGTGCGCCTTACGCTGAATCTCCACTTTGTCAATGCGCGGCGAGCGCAGCAGGAAGGTGCGTTCGACGCCGATGCCGTGCGTCGCAGTGCGGCGAACGGTAAAATTAGCGTTCTGCCCGCCACCCCGCACCCGAATGACCGTGCCTTTGAATTCCTGAATGCGCTCTTTGTCGCCTTCCTTAATCAGCACGTGCACACTCACGTTGTCACCCGCGGCCAGATCAGAGGGGACTTTGGGATTGTCCGGGGCTTCCACGGACTTGAGCAAGTCAGTCATGGTAAGAATTTCCCAATCACACAAGGCAAAATATGGCCGCCCGGACACGCAAGGGCGGCGAGGCGCGCATTATACCATACTTCCGTGCGTAACCATTCCACCGTTCCGGTGTTTTTTCCCGCGAAAGCGCCTCTGGAGCCAGCATGTCCGAGATTCTGTTTGAGATAGACCGCGCCGGGGTGGGCGTGCTCACCATCTCCCGCCCGCGCACCCGCAATGCGCTGAACTGGCAGGCCATGCACGATTTTGCCGCCGTCGTGGAGGCCGCTCACCGCGCCCCCGACCTGCGAGCGCTGATCGTCACCGGCGCCGGGGAGCATTTTATCTCCGGCGGCGACATTGCCGAACTGCGCAACCACCCCTCTCCGGGCGACGGGCTGCGCCTGGCTACCCTGATGGGGGACGCGCTGGCCCGGCTGGAAGCCCTGCCCTGCCCGGCCCTGGCCGCCGTCAACGGGCCGGCGCGCGGCGGCGGGGCGGAGGTCGCCCTGGCCTGCGACCTGCGCCTGATGGACGAAACCGCCAGCATCGGTTTTGTGCAGGTGCGGCTGGGAATCATCCCCGGCTGGGGCGGCGGCCAGCGACTGTTGCGCGCGGTGGGCTATGCCCGCGCCCTTGACCTGCTCAGCACCGGCCGGGTGCTCGACGCCGCTCAGGCCCTGGCCCTCGGCCTGGTGAACGAGGTGACGCCTCGCGGCGAGGCCCTGCCCGCCGCCCGCCGCCTCGCCGCGCAGGTCGCCACCAACCCGCCGGCGGCGGTGGCCGCGGCCAAACGCATCCTGCGCGCCGGCCTCACCCGGCCCGCCGAACTGGCCCTGCAGGCCGAGCGGGCCGAATTCCCGGCTTTGTGGGATACTCCAGCCCGCCGCGAGGCCATGGAGCAGTTTTTGCAGAAGAAGGACAGGGGATAGCCGCGCCCGTGTACGCCACACTCGCCCGCTTTTACGATCTGGAAAACGCCGCCTTCACCGAGGACCTGCCATTCTGGCTGGAACTGGCCGGGGAGCAGGGCGGCCCCATCCTCGAGATTGGCTGCGGCTCGGGCCGGGTGCTGTTTCAACTGGCCCGCGCCGGCCACAGCGTGACCGGGCTGGACAACTCGCCGGAGATGCTGGCCCTGGCCCGCGCGCGGCTGACAAGGCGCGCCGACGTGGCGGGCCGCATCCGCCTGGTGCAGGGGGATATGCGCTCGTTTGCCCTGGGGGAGCAGTTCGGCGCGCTGTTTGCGCCCTTCAACACCTTTGCCCACTTGCTCACCCAACCCGACCAACTGGCGGCGCTGGCCGCCTTCCGGCGCCACGCCGCGCCGGGAGCGCTGCTGGCGCTGGACCTGCCCAATCCCGGCGAGGTGTACGCCGCCGGGGAGGCCGGGCTGGCCCTCGAGCGCACCTTCCGCGACGAGAGCCGCGACCTGACCATCCAGCAGTTTTCGTCGCTGCAATTGGACCGCGCCGGGCAGCTCGGCCACGCCACGTGGATCTATGACCAGATCGCCGCCGATGGCAGCGTGCAGCGCGCGGTGGTCCCGGTCACCTTCCGCTACACCTTCCCGGCCGAGCTGTCGCTGCTGCTGGAGCGGAGCGGCTTCCGGCCGGGACACCCGTACGGCGACTACGACCGCTCCCCGCTGGCCGACGGCCTGCCGCGCCTGCTGGTGCTGGCGCAGGCAGCCTAGCTCAGCGCTCGCCGCGCACTTCTGCCCACAGTTGCTCAAAAAAGCCGGCCAGGTATTCGTACCGCGCCTGGGCCAGCGCGCGGGCGGTCGGGGTGTGCATGCGGTCCTTTACCTTTGAGAGCTTGAACAGAAACTCATGATAGGCGCTGTGCGGCTCGCCCGGCTGCTTCACGCCGCTGGCGCGGAACTGCGCCGAGGGTGCGGCGTAGGCCGGTTGCCCGTCAAGGGCGGCGTAGCCCAGCGTGCGCGCCGCGCCGATGGCCCCCAGCACGTCCAGCTTGTCGGCGTCGAACAGAATCCGGGCCTCCAGCGTGGCCGGCGGCTCGGAGTGGTCGCGAAAACGGTGCGCGCGGATGCAGTGCAACACGGCCTCGATGCGCGCCTGCGGCCAGCCTTCCTCCTCCAGCACCTGGCGGGCAAAGGCGGCCGAGGCGTGGTGATGGCCGGCCCGCCCGGCCCCGTCCCCGGCCGGGGAGCTGCCCACGGCGTCGTGCAGCAGTACCGCCGCGCGCAGAATCTCCAGATCGGCGCCCTCCGCCCGCCCGATGCGCTCCGCGAGAGCCAGCACGCGCAACACGTGGTCGAAGGCGTGAATCGGGTCGGCGCCGGCATACCACGCCCGCGCCTGGTCAATCGTGGGCATCAATCAGCATCGCCCCCACAGTGCCCGATATGTGACAGTTCTCGCCTATGTGATCTCGTCACGCGGTCAGCCTGTCAGTTGAGTACGCAACGTTGATACGGCTTCGGCAACTCGTCGGAGTTCGGTGACAAAGCCGTCGAACTCATCCGGGGTTGAAAGCACACCGAGGATTGTGTCACTGTGAGCGATCTGGTTTCTTAGATTCTCTGTCTGGTTGAAGAACCGCTCCGCCTCCCGCCTGCTTTGGAATGGCAGTTTCCCGAGAGAATCAGGGCTGCGGAGAATGATGGTCTTCTTGTCAATGAAATTGGTACACAACAGTTCTGTCGGGCCGTTGCTCAATGCATTTGCATCATCAAATATGAAGTCCCCGGCAATGTAGCCAAGTATCTCGTTTCCCTCGCGGATCAGGGCGAAGAAGTTGTCCGGGTCCTCATCGGCCTCTTCCATGATCGCGGAAAGGACATCTTCGACCGCATCTTCGGGGGAACAGAACGTTAGCAGGGGGCTGGCAATGTCCCATACCTGAAATGCACCGGCAACCGTCTCATAGTGAGATGATAGGAAAGCGCCCATCACTGCAATGTCGAACGTTGGTTATCCGACGCTACTACTATCGCAATCGCATGCTCGTGGGTGTGACTCAGGCTGACCGACCACTCCGTCAACCCCAGTTCCTCGGCCAGGGCGCGAGCGGGGCCGTGCAGCATCAGCGAGGGCTGCCGGCGCCCGTCGTTGAGCACCTCAATGTCCTGCCAGCCCACCTCGCCAATGCCGCAACCCAGGGCCTTGGCGGTCGCCTCCTTGGCGCAGAAGCGCGCCGCCAGGGAGGGGGTGCGCCCGCCGGACTGGATCAACTCGCGCGGGGTGAAAAAGCGTTCAAAGAAGCGCTCCCGGTAGCGCAGGATGGCCCGGTCAATGCGCTCGATTTCGATCAGGTCCACGCCGGTTCGAATCAACCCTTGCTCCTCTCCCGCAGCCAGTACTCACGGAAGGCAATCAGGCGCGGCAGCGACTCGCGATCCTTCACCCGATTGGCCGCTTGCTTGCTGGCAACGATACAAAGTCCTTGCCGCGCGCGATGTCAGCCACTTGTTCCGGAGTCAGTTCAAAGCCCAACGGATAGAGTTGAGCCGCCGGGAAAGCCCCGCGACGGCTTCCCCTCTCCCAGGATTTGGCCGGGCGTTCCCGGTCGGCTCCAGCGGGGGTTGGGCGGCGCGGGCGCACCACCAGAGAGCACCACCGACTACGAACCCAAGCCCTACGCCAGTCGCCACGGCAAGCAGGCAAGCACTATCTGACTGGCAGACAATGCAACGCTAAACGGCCGCAGGCTCCGGCTGACGAACAGCGTCTTTGTGGGCCTCAGCATAGATGCGAAGGGCAGCGATCATGCGTTGTTCGCTTTCACTACCTTGCGCCTGAAACCAGGCAAGCAAATCCGGGTCTATAGGCACGGTAACGATTGCTTGCCCCTCTGGCATTCGCCAGGTAGCTCTGGCAAAAAACGACTCATCCAACGGCGGAAGTTCTGACCGATCAATCATCTCGTCCGTTAGCGAGTCAATCATTGCCCAATTGGTCTCTGAGGGATTGTTCATATCTGAATCGCTCATAAGTCGTTGCCTTCATCATCGAAATAATGCGGATGGTATCCTCACCCCGTTCGGTGAATATCACGACGACAACTCGCGTATTGAGCATACCAATTCCAATCCACCGATCTTCACCATAGCCCTGTCGGTCATCCAGCGCCACAAGCATCGGTAGCTGGAAGACCTTCCAGGCATCTCTGAAGTCAAAACCATGCTTACGGATGTTTGCTTTGCGTTTTTGTTCATCCCACTCAAAACGCATGAGAGTCGCCTGCCTTCAAGGAGCCTTCAACGAACCAGGCTTTTCTCCACCTGGCCGCTGTCCAAAGGAAAAACTTAATCGCTGCACTTCATGCCGTCACTATACAACAAGAACGCCTCATCTTCGATCCCCGCGCCGTCTAATGTATCAAATGAGCGGTATGGCGCGTCATCCAGCACCGGCTTGTAGGTGCGGATGAACGAATAGCGCATTCGCACGGCCAGCGGACGGCGGGCGGCGGCGGCAAATTCGGCCTGCCACGCTTCCAGTTGTGAATCGGGAATAGTGGGTCGCGCAATGTTCATAACTGTATGCCGCATTCGCCGGGACTTGTCAGAATCGTGGCACCCTACTCGGGGCCGGCCACGGCCAGCACATAGTGATCCGGGTGGAGGTATTTCTGGGCCACAGCCAGAATCTGGGCGCGGGTCACCGCCCTGATCTGGTCCGGCAGGCGCTGGTAGTGATCCAGCCCCAGGCCATACAGTTCGGTATTGATTAACGCCCCGGCCACGCCCGCGTGGGATTCCAGTTGCAGGGGCAAGCGCCCGATCTGGTTGGCCTGATTATCGGCCAACTCGGTGGGCGTCACCCGTTTCGTAACGAACTTGCGGATCTCGCCCCGAATCAGCTCCACCGCCCGTTCCACGTTGGCCGGGTTCACCCCGGCGATCACGCTCCACGGACCCGGCCCCAACCCACCGTTCAGCGAACTGTAGGAATAGTAGGCCAGGCCGGCGGCATCCCGAACAGCATCCCCGATGCGCCCGTACATGCCAAAACGGCCCAGAATGTTGTTGCCCAGCAGCGCGGCCAGATAGCCCGGGTCGCTGCGCAGCGGGCCGGGCACGCCCAGCACCAGATCGGACTGGCTCTTGCCGGCCAGCGGCGCGTGCTTGCGGCGCACGCCCTCCAGCGGGGCCAGCGCCGGCAGCTCTGGTTCCGGGGGCTGCTCCGGGTTGGTCCAATCCCCAAAGTGCTGCGCCGCCAGCGCCAGCGCCTGCTCAGCCGGAATGCCGCCCACTACCGCGATCATCATCTTGCGCGGGCCGTAGTGCCGGCGGTGAAACGCTGCCAGATCCTCGCGGGTGATGGCCTGGATGGTGTGGGGGTAGCCATCGGCGGCGATGGCGTAGGGGTGGCCCGGATAAGCCAGCTCGTCGAAGGCCATGCCGGCCACCGAGCCGGTGTGCTGGTCGCGCTGAGCAAGGCCGGTCAACAGTTCGCCGCGCAGCCGCTCCACCTGCTCCGGGGGAAAGGTTGGCCGGCGCAAGACGTCGGCAAGGATGCCAAGCAAGCGATCGAGATCCTCGGCCAGGCACTTGCCGCCAAAGCTGGTGGTGTGCGTGCCCCCGCCGACGCTCAGCCGGGCGCCCACCGATTCGATTTCCTCGTAGATCTGTCCGAAGTCGTAATGCTCCGAACCGCGCATCAGGCAGGCGGCTGCAAAATCGGCCAGCCCGGCGCGCTCCCCGCCGGGCGGCTCGTACAGGGCGCCGGCGCGCAAATTGCCGGCAATCACCACCGAGGGGCTGGCGAAGTTCTCGCGGGCCAGGGCCACGATGCCGTTGGGCAACTCGCGGCGCAGCGTGTTCTCCGGTCCGGGCAGGGAGTGAATGTCCAGGCCGGGGAGGGCCTCGGGGGCAGGGCGGGAGGGCGTTTTTGCGAGGGGCATGGTCAGCTTCCGGGGCGTTCCGCGTCGAAATGTGTCTTCACGCTGCACTTTTCACGATGTCGGCCGGTAGATGCCAACCGTGCGGTTGGCCGGGGCCAGAACCTTCTGCGCCACGCGCTGCACATCTTCCGCCGAAACCTGCGCCAGCCGGTCGAGGTAGCTCTCAAACCACGCACAGTCGGCGAAGATTTCGGAGTAGCCCATCCAGAAAGCCTGGTTGGTGATGCTCTCCGAACCATAGGCAAAGATGGCGCGCGCCTGGCGGGCGGCCTTCTGCAGCTCGGCCCCGGTCACCGGTTCATCCAACACGCGCTGCAATTCCGCATTCAGCGCGCTCTCCGCCTGCTGCGGGTCGCGGCCGCTGCGCACAGTGGCCAGCACGTTGTACAAGTAAGGGTCCACGGTGGCAGCCAGGCCGCCAGAGACGCCGGCGGCCAGTTCGGTCTCCACCAGCGCCTTGTACAGCCGGGAGGTGCGGTTGGAGGTGCCGCCGCCAAAGAAGTTGAAGTTGCTGGGGCCGGCCAGAATGCTGTCCAGCACCACCATCGGCATGAAGTCCGGGTCGGCGGCGCGCGGGGCGTGGCAGGCCATCTCCACGTAGGCAGTCTCGCCCGGCCCCTCCACCGTCACCCGGCGCTGGCCAGGCTGGGGAGGCTCCGGGCGGGCGCGCTGATCGGGCGCCGGCCCGGCGGGGATCCCGGCGAACAGCTCGCGGATGCGCGCCAGCATCTTGCGGGTACGAAAGTCGCCGGCCACGGCCACCATGGCGTTGTTGGGCAGGTAATAGCTGCGATAGTGCCGGTACAGGTCGTCGCGGCTCATGGTTTCCAGGTCGGCCATGTCCCCAATCACTTCGTGGTGATACGGGCTGACCCGGAAAGCTGCCGCCTGCACTTCCTCGGACAGGCGGAAGGAAGGCTCGTTCTCGTGCCCCTGGCGCTCGGAGATGATCACAGTGCGCTCGGAAGCCACGTCGGCCGGCTTGAAGGTGCTGTTGCCCATGCGGTCGGCCTCCAGCCGCAGGGCGAGGTCAATTTTGCTGGCTGGCATGGTCTCATAATAAGCAGTCCAATCCAACCACGTCATGGCGTTCCAGTAGCCGCCATCGCGTGAGACTGCCCGGTCGAGCAGGCCGGGCGGAAAGGTGGGCGTGCCCTTGAACTGCATGTGCTCCAGCCAGTGGGAAACGCCGGTCAGGCCGGGGCGCTCGTTGCGGGATCCCACCCGGTACCACAGCCAGAACGAGATCAGCGGCGCGGTGTGCATTTCCTTCAGCATCACCTGCAGGCCGTTCCTCAGTTTTGCCCGCACTATCCCTGCGCTGCTCGATCCTGCCGCACTTCCGGCCATGCTATATCACCCCGTCGCCGTTGTAACCGCGCCCCACGCCGCGATACTTGAAGCCCAGGCGGCGCATCTGGGCCGGATCATAGATATTGCGCCCATCCACAATCACCGGTTGCTTCATGTTGTGCTTGACCCGCTGCAGGTCCAGTTGCTTGAACTCGTTCCACTCGGTGCACACCACCAGCGCATCGCAACCCTCCGCCAGCGAATAGGCATCCTGGGCCATCTGCACCGCCGGCATGATGCGCTCCGCCACCGGCATCGCCACCGGATCGTAGCCCCTCACCTGCGCCCCGGCAGCCTGCAAGGCGCGCGCGATGTCTATCGAGGGCGCCTCGCGCATGTCGTCGGTATTGGGCTTGAATGCCAGCCCCAGCAAGCCAACGGTGCTGCCGTGCAGGTCGCCCAACATCTCGCGCACCTTGCGCACCATCGCCCCGCGCGCTTCCGCGTTAATATCCATCACCCGCTGCAACAGGAGCGGCGGATGGTTCATCTCTTCGGCCATGTGGGCCAGCGCCTTTACATCCTTGGGAAAACAGTTGTGACAGATCAACCCGGAAGCAGCGATGAGTGTGCCAGTGGTGGTTTCGAGGCTGTAAACAGTGGTGTCGCTTTCCTCATAGTCCACCGACAGCACCGTGAATACCGCGTAGGGGCCATGGCGCAAAAATCCACGCTGTTTTATCTGCCGCTGATAACCGGCCAGCACGGTTTCGATCTGCTCCCGGTGTTTTTCCCCGAACACGTCTTTCAGCGCGGCTAGTTGTGCGTAGCCGCTCACGCGCAGGATATAAGCCGGTCGTGTGGATTTGTTCATCCAGCGCGTGCGTATGGACGAAACCACCCCGATCGTCTGTAGCAGCAGCGCCAACCCATTGGCCAGCGGTTTGCTGACCGTGGCGTATTCCAGCATGAGGTTCTTGCCGTGCTGCACCGCTGTCACCGCGCCGTCACCGCTGAAAGCGCCCCGGGCCAATTCATAGCGCAGCTCGGCGAGAACATTGAAGGAAAGTTGAGGCAGCGCCTTGTCTTCGGATCGCGTGCCACATTTGAGCACGTCACACAACAGCCAGGCGAAAACGCGCGACGAAACGATGATGCTCAAAGCTCGCGTGCTGCGCCGCTCGATGAACTTCAGCCCCCAGCGTGCAAGAATGCGCTCGACATCGGCAATGTACTCAGCTTCGTCTTCGTGAAAACTGAATCCCACGCGCGTGCGCACTGCACCGGCCCGGCCTGCGTCGCGACTCATGTAGCCTTCGGCCAGATAGTACCCGCACAAACGCAGCAGGTCGCCATCCACCGGAATCACCGCGTCAATCTTCGTCGCTGCGCCCTTCGCAGTGTAAAGCTGAAGCTTCTCAGCCGGCACGTCAATCACGCCCTGCGCTCTGAGATACCGATACACAGTCAAGCTCATCCGATTGTGCTGTCTGATCTCGTCCGGATGGCGCAGCATCTCGCGCGGGATATGCGCGCCGAAGTTCGCATATTGCTCGCTGAAGGAATCGTCGGTGGGCGAAAGGTAAACGGCTGCCTCAAGCTCCGCGCCCTGCAGCAGATCAATGAGATTTAGCTCGGTCGCTTGCTGCACGGCGGGCAATTCGCACAACGCCATCAATTGATCACCCGGCGCGACGGCGGCAGCGGGAATAATCCCGAAACCACCGGCGGCTTGAAGCACAATCGGGTGATCGGCGGTAACGGTAAGCGAGCGGCCCATGCTCGTTGTAACATGCACCATCGTGCCTTTATACGGGCGGCGCGTCACAGCAGTCACCCCGGCCAATGTGGGCTGTCCGCTGTCCAGATCAAAGGCCAGCACACGGCAGTCGGTCGGCGCAGCAACCTGAACCGTGTCGCCCTGATAGGCCTCGCCTGCACCGGCGAACAGTTCCTCCAGCGTCCGGGTCTTTACATTGGGGCTGTTGAGAACAAATACCGTTTCGTCGGGCGTGAAGCATGAGCCGCCATATCCCAGCCCGGCATCCAGCATGTGCCGCCCGATGCGCGCATCGTAGCCCATCCCGGCAGCCACCTCTTTCACGTCCGCACCCACCGCCTCACAAATGCCGGCGATCTCGTTGATGAAAGAGATCTTGGTCGCCAGAAAGGCATTGGAGGCGTACTTGATCATCTCGGCGGTGCGCAAGTCGGTGACCACAATCGGCGCGCGCAGGGGCAGGTGCAGTTGGGCCACCTTGTCGGCAGCTTCTCGATCCAGCGACCCGAGCACCGTGCGGTGCGGATTCATGAAGTCAGCAATGGCCGAGCCCTCACGCAGAAACTCCGGGCACGAAACCACGGCAAAGGGGGTCGGGCGCGACTGGTGCTGGCGGATGATGTCCGCCACCCAGTCCCCGGTCCCCACCGGCACGGTGGACTTGTTGACTACAATCAACGGGCTGCGCATGTTCTGAGCAATGCTCACCGAGGCCGCCCGAACATACTGCAAGTCGGCATCGCCATCCACGCCCTCCGGCGTGCCCACGGCAATGAAGGCAAACTCGGCCTCCTTCAAGACATCCGCGTACTGAGTGGTAAAGCTAAGGCGGCCGGTGCCCACGTTACGGTGGACCAGCTCTTCCAGCCCCGGCTCGTAGATGGGCAGAATGCCCTTGTGCAGATTGGCAATGCGCTCCTCGTTGATGTCGAGCGCGCACACCCTGTTCCCGAGGTCGGCAAAGCAAGCGCCGGTCACCAACCCGACGTACCCAACCCCAATCACGGCAATGTTCTTCATGTGACGAAACTCCGTATGTGAAAGTGCTCGGGGCACAATGCCTGATGCACAGTGCACCAGAAGCACTACCTGGCACAACACGCAGCCCATAATCATACCACGGGCCGCGCCGTTAGTCCCGGTGTCCGATTGCCAACTCCGCCAGAGTCTGGCATCCTCAAGGCACACAGCGAGAAGGAGGCTACAAATGACCGACGGTGTGCCCATAGAGCGACAATACATAGTGGTGTGGGACGACGGCTCGGTGGTGGTGGATTGGGGCGATGGCACGCTGCAGGACGTCCTCACCGGCGAGTTCCGGCGCGACAGCGGGGGCCAATCCAGCAGCCCGGTGCTGGACCGAGATCTGGACCGGCTGAAGGCCGCCGGTCGGGTGGAAACCTACGACCGGCGCACGGTGTATCTGTTCTCCCTGCCGGAGGGCAACCGGCGCACGCTGGACTGACCAAGTCTGGATCCGCTGAGGCCAGCATGACCTGCGCCCGCAAACGAAAAGGCGGCCCGGGGCCGTTCTACAGCACCGAGCCGGAGCCGCCTGCCAATCACCCTCAAAGACCACCCGACCCCGGCCCGCCGCCGGAAAAGCAAACCGCCCGCCTGGCCCGCGACCGCAAAGGGCGCGGCGGCAAGACGGTGACGGTCGTCTCCGGTCTGGTCCACGATCCGGCCAGAATGCAGGCCCTGCTGGCCGACCTGAAAAAGCTGTGCGGAGCCGGCGGCGCGCTGCGCGCGGGCAACCTTGAAATCCAGGGCGACCAGCGCAAGAAAATTGCCGCCGAACTGCGCCGGCGCGGCTACAGGGTGAAATTCGTTGGCGGCTAGCGCGCCACGCCGCCTGGCCAGGGTGATTTTGACATTGCACCCACTAATGCTACAATTCGGTCATCGCAACGCTACGGTCGCTATCCGGGTTCGTTTGTATAGCACAGTTATAGCAAAGAAGGAGGCAAGCAATGGCTGAAGGACAGAGCGGTGGCGTAAACATCAGCGGAATCAGCGGAGGCTCCATCAGCATCGGCGGGGATGTCGCCGGACGAGATATGTTCAAAGGGAACATCGTCTCCGGCAACGCCGCGCTGGGAGAGGGAGCGTCGGTCACGGCCACACAGACCACAGGGGCCGGGCCAGACCTGAAAGAACTGCTCGCCCGGTGGAAGGCCGAGATGGAGGCCGCCATTGAGGCTCAGGCCAACCTGGCCCCGGAAGACAAGAGCGACATCAAAGATCAGGTCGCCAAAATCGAGGCCGAAGCCCAGAAACAGGCCGAGACCGTGGCTGCCGGCGCTGAACCCGAGACCGGCCGGCTGGAGAAGCTGATCAACACCCTGGCTGTCATGGGGCCGGACATCTGGGAAGTCGCCACTACCACCCTCACCAACCCGCTGTCCGGGCTGGGCCTGGTGCTGAAGAAGATCGGCGAAAAAGCCAGACTGGAGCGCCAGGCGGCAGCCACATAGCAGGGTAGCTTGATCTCATGCCCGACTACGTAGAGTGGTTCGTCAACCGAGAAAAGCAATATCAGGGCTTCGAGAAGATGCTCACGGGCGGCACGCCCAAAAGCATCATGATCGTCGAGGCGCCCGCGGACATGGGCAAGACCTGGTTGATCCAGAAGATGCACCATTACTGCGAGGAGAACCACATCCCGGCAATGTACGTGGACTTCCGCGACCACCGGGCGTATGACTACCTGTCGCTAGTGCGGCGCGCCCGCGATCAAATGGGCATTGAGTACTTCAACCCGCTCACAGCCGCCATCAACAGTTTCACCAATGTGAACATCACTTTCTCAACCGCTGGCGGTGCGGGCAGCGTCAACATCAGCGAGGTCAGCGGCTCGGCCTCCATAGAGGCGCAAGACGTGGCCGGGCGCGACATCATCAAAGACAACCAATTCTATATCCAGGCCGACAGCGAAATGGCCCGGCGCGCGGCGGAAATCCAGATCAACGACGCCTTCTTTGCCTGCTTAAAGAAGGTACTGGAGGGCAAGGGCCGGGCCGCCTTCCTGTTCGACTCCTATGAGGACATCACCACCGAAGCTGACCGCTGGCTGCGGGACTACTTGTTGCCCCATATCAGCGGGGGCGAGTTGCCAGACACGGTAGCCGTGATCGCCGGGCGCACAGCGCCGGCTGTTGACGCCCAACTGAAGCAATATGTGGCCCGAACCGGCCTCGACCTGTTTACTGAGGAGCACGTACAGGAATACATTCGCGACCGCCGCAAGATTGACGGGCTTGACTTGAGCACCGTCTTCAAGACTTCCGGCGGATACCCGGGGCTGCTGGCCAAGATGGCCGATGTCGCAATGATGGATACTCAGAATGACGACGACTGGCTCTGAGATCCGCGCGCCTGGCCCCGGTCCCGGAGGCGCCACTCAGGTCACAGCCAGCCTGCTGCTCGACCAGGTGCTTGCAAAGGCGCACCCGCTGCTGGCCGGGGCGCTGAAACTGGCAGCCATCCCCGACTGGTACGACGCAGGAATGCTGCGGGCGCTTCGCGCGCTGGATGACAATCGCGATGAGCGCCTGGCCCTGCGGCTGGCGCAGTTCTCCTTTGTAGCCGAGCTGAGAGACGCGCCCCCCGAGACCCCGCGCTACCGGGTGCAGAGCGCGGAACGCCAATACCTGCAAATGCGCTGGATAAACAGCGATCCGCAGGGATACGTTGACGCTCACCGGCGCGCACTGGCATACCGGGAAGCGCATCCCGACCCCGATCCGTTCGCGCAAATTCAGCGCCAGATCTATCATCTGCTGATTGTGGACACCCACCGGGGCATCGAGGTGCTCGGCGAAGCCTTCCGCACCTATGCCTTTGAGCGCCGTCTGGCCGTGGTAGAGCGGCTGCTGGAGACCGCCGCCGCAACCCGCGTCTACCTGGCCGCTCTGCCCCCGGCCCCGGCGCTGGCCGAACTCGACGACTGGCTATCCTACATGACCGCCAGGTTGGCCCAGTTTCACGGCAAATGGGGGCGAGACCTGCTCTACAGGCTGCGCACCACGCCCGGCCTGCCGCCCGCGCTGTTGCCATACGTGATCCGCGCCTACGGCATCGCGCTCGAAAAAACCGGGCAGTACGTGGAAGCCATCGGGCAACATCACCTTGCCCTGGCCGCCTTCCGCCGGCAAGTCACCAGCCGGCCTGAGCGAGCCTTCACCATGCTGCACATCGGGGAGGCTTACATGTCGCTGGCGGTCTCGGCTCGCGGGCACCGGGATCTGCCGCGGCCGGCGCCAGGCGGCTGGCGTCAGTCCGCTTCAGATCTGATTCTGTTCCCAATCACCCTGCCGCTGATCCTGTATATGACCGTTTTCTTCGGGCCGGGCGTCTGGCGTTCCTGGCGCATGTTGCGCGGTCAGGACTGGATCATTGCCCGTCTGTTCGGAACAGCCGCCCACTGGTACCGCCGGGCGGACCGCCTGTTGCGTCATGCGCCGCTGGCCGCCGATCGGGTGCAGGCCATCGAAAAGCTGGCCCATCTCTACCTGACGTTGGGCAATGCCGCGCAGGCAGCCAACCGCTTCAGAACCTTGTTGGAGGAAACAGAGGCGCCGTTGGGCGAGTACCGCGAGGCGTGGGCGCAGGCCGGGCTGGGACAGGCGCTGATGCGCATGGGCGAGTTGGAGCCGGCCCTGAATCACCTGCAAATTGCCCACAGAGGCGCCGGCAAGTACGAGGACGCCGAACTGCAGGCACGGGTGGAAGGCCTGATGGCGGAGGTCCAGCACGAACTGGGAAACCACTCCGAGGCCCTGTCGCACTTCAACGCCGCCATGCGACTGTATCAGAAAGCAGACGACGTGGTCGGGGCTACCGAGATCGCCGAGCGCCTGCAGGAGTTCCAGCAAGACCGTCGGGTTTCGAGCCAGACGCGCGACATGGCTACTACTACCAGCCAGTTGCTCGCGCGGCGCCAGTATCTGGTGCGCTTTCGACACCCGGTGCTGGTCCATTTCCGGCGCGTCATGCTGCTGCTGCTGGCCGCCTCGATCATCCTCATTCCGATGGTCACCGTGAAGGTGAAGATCAGCAACGTGCTGGGTGCCAGCGCCAGTTTCTCCGCCTCCGCGCTGGTCGAACCTGACCCCAACTTCACCCCGGCGCTGCACGGAGGCGCGGCGCTCCGCGTGGAGTCGTCCTTCCAGAGCGGCGTGGCGCTCCGGCTGGTCGCCTTGCTGGCAGCAATCTGTGCGCTGACCTACCTGCTGTTGGGGGTCGTGATCATCGCCCGCACCCCCCTGCGTACGGTGCAAGATGCGCAGATAGGCGCCGTGCGCCTCACTACGGAGGCGCTCACCGTCGGCCCGAGCGCAACCCCCATCCAGCTACCCTGGAGGACAGCCGAGCAGATGGTTATCGCCAACGTGAACTTCTTTGGCAACCTGATGGGCGAGAACTCTGCCATGGCGCTGGCCGGCATGGACCGCCAGGTGGTGGTCTCGGGAAACACCGCATGGTACGACAAACTGCACCAGCGCCTGGGCAACTTCCTGCTGACCACGCCGAAGGTCACGAACCTGAGTTACAGCCTGCCCGGCGGCACAATGGCGCTGGTGTACGCCCTGGGCATATTCAGCCTGATCGCATTCGTGTTCACCACGCGGGTCGCTCCCGTGACATTAACTACCAGCCTGCCCGTGCTGAAGTACAGCCTGGCGAACCTGTACGTGTATTTGTACCTTGCCCTGTTTGTTCCCACCCTGTGGTGGGTCATAGCCCTCCCCCTGCGAGTCTACGCGCGCTTGTACCCGCAGAGCCGGTTGGTATGGCTGGTAGGCGGAATTGGCCTGCTGCTGGCTGCGCTGCGCGCGATAACCTTCCAGTGGAACTGGCTCACCATTCCCGACATCTACCCCTGGCTGCTGGCCCTGCTCCTGCTGGTCTTTGCAGGGGTAGCGCTGTGGGTACCACCCTTCGTGCGACCACCTCCTGCTGACACGGCCGCTGCCGGCGCCAGTGGCGACCGGCGCACAGGCGATGGACGGGCGCCGGTCCGGCAGCGCTTGCTGGCCAGCGTGGTGTTCGCGGCTGTGGCAGCCTTTGCCGCGTACTCACTGGGGCGCGAGGTGGCGGCCTACAACCGGCTCACGACCGGCAACTGGCAGCGCGCTCAGGGCCTGCGGGCGCGGGCCATGGGTGACGAGCAACAGGCGGAGCAATGGCTCACCCAGGCCGTAGTTTCGTATGACCGGGCGCTTGACCTGGCCGTGATTCGGGAAGAGCGCACCCTGATCCGTAGCAGCCGGGGAGTGGTGAAAACTCAGCTCGGCGACTACCAGAGCGCTATTCTTGACGCGGATGCAGTCATTGCCGGCAGGCCATCCGCACCCGCCTGGGCCTATACCAATCGCGCGCTGGCCTACCAGGCCTGGAGTGACGGGCTGCGCGCCGCAGGCCAGACCGAGGCGGCCGGCGACAGGGCGCACAGCGCCCTCGCCGACCTGGATCAGGCCATCCGTATGGACCCCGGCAACGCAGACTACCACCTGTGGCGTGCCCTGGCCGATCAAGGGATGGGGGATCTGAGCCTTGCGCTGCAGAATTACGACCAGGCCATCCGGCTCAGGCCAGACTATGCAGACGCGCACACCGGCCGCGGCTGGACGCTCTTCCAGCAAGCCAGCGTTCTGCGCGTTCAAGCCAACCAGTTGCAGCCAGGAGCGGAGCAAGACCGGCTCAATGCTGACTCCTGGAAACTGTTCGAGCAGGCGCTGGAGAGCTTCCAGCAGGCGGCCAATTACCAGCCGCAATCCCCCGACCTCCAGATGGCCCTGGGGTACACCAACTACCGGTTGGGCGACTATGCCGCCGCCCTGGGCAACTTTGAGCAGGCAGTCAAACTGGCGCCCGAGAACCCGGACATGATTCTCTCGCTGGCCACCACCCGCTGGCGCATCTCTAACCCCACCGGCGCCGACGTGTGCGCCGCGGCCGACTCGACCGAAGAACAGAGGCGAGTGACAGCCGAGCAATTGACCCTGGCGCTGAGCGAGGTCGAGCACGTCATGCTGCTGCGGCCGGACGACCCCTTCCTCTACCGCAGCCAGGGCCAGATCCTGTTCCGCCTGCGAGCCTGCCCCGGCTATCAGGCCCTGGATCAGCTTCCGAAGGCGATTGAGAGCGTGAGCGTGGCCATCCGGCTGGCGCCCGACAACGACCTGAATCTACAACTGCGCGCGCGCTGGCGCTACGAATTGGGCCAGCGCCTCTTCAGCATGGGGGCGCCGCGCGAGGCCGAAGCTCTGGCATTGCTGGCACTCGCAACCGCGGACATTGAGCACGCATACGGCATCAGACCTGCCAGCCTCGGCAATCAAACGTGGCGCAAGACTATCGTCGAGGACGGCCTGGGGAGCTATTATCTGGCCCGCAGCAAAGCGACCTACGGGCAGGGCAAATTTGATCTGGCGGTGGAGAGCGCCGAACAGGCGGCGCAATTACTGCCGCAGAGCGCCGACGCTGCGCTGACCGCGGGGTTGGCCGCGCTGGCGCTGGGCGAGGCAGCGCGGGCCGGGCGCTGGTACGACGCAGGCATCCGGCTCGCAGCGGCAGCAAAGGACAGCGCCCTGCTGGACTCCGCCATCCAGAAACTCAGCCAGTTGCTCGAAACCAGGACAGACCTGGCGGTTATTAGTACACCGATCCTGCAGCAGTTGCAGCGCGCACAGACCTCACTCACCGGCGGCTGAGGCCTGGCGGAGGGCATAGTCGGCGCAGTCGCGCCGCAGGGGGCAGGCCGGGCACTCCGGCCGCAGGGCGGTGCACACCAGAGCGGCAAAATCGAGCATGGCAAGGTTGGCGCTGCGCGGATCGCGACCGCAGGCGTATTCGCGGGCCAGGGCCACAATCTGCTTGTCGCGGCGGGCTTCCTTGATGGTCTTCAGCCCGTAGTAGCGCCGGAGCACACGCGCCACGTTGGTATCCACAATCCACTCTTGTTTGCCGTAGGCCACCGAGAGAATGGCCCCGGCCACGTAGTCACCCACCCCGGGCAGGGCAGTAAGCTCTTCGCGGCTATCCGGGATGCGATAGCCGTACTTCTCCCCCACTTCCCGCACCACTTTTTTGAAAGCCGGCGCCCGCCAGTGCAGCCCGAGCGGGTACACCACCTCCTCCACGCGCGCCTCGTCGGCGCCGTCCAGCGCCTGCGCGTCCGGGAACTCGGCAATGAACTGCTCGTACACCGGCCAGACCTGATCGGCTTGCGTGCGGCGCAGCATCAACTCGGCGACCAGCACTTTGTAGGGATCGTCAGTCTCGCGCCAGGGGTAACTCCGTGCGTGTTTGCGGAACCAGCGCAGCAGGGCCTGGCGCAGGGAGGGGATGGCAGAGGGCAGGGTCATTTGTCGCCCAAAGATTATATCACCGGCAGATGGGCGAATGAGCGGACTCCGCACCGGACCACTCGATGCGACGCGCGGGTATTCCTCGAACCGGTTGAGCGGCTGGCGTGGTAGAATAAATCTACGCGGAATTCCATAAGGAGATGCGAAAACCATGTCCCAAACGGATGTGCTCATCCAGCAGGTCACAACCGACCTGCGGTGGTTGCCAGAGTCCGACGTTTCACTGGTGGCAGAATTTGTCGCTTTTCTGAAACAGCGCCCGGTGCCGCCGCGTCCGGTCAGAAAGGTCACGGTGGCCGAGATCCGGGAGGTCGTTCACCAGCGGGCCGCAGAGCTTCAGGCAGTTCCACGTGAGCAAATCGTGGCGGAGTTTCGAGTTCTGGCAGAGGAAATGAGGCAGCGCGTAATCGCACGCGATCTGGCTCACGAGGGCGACTGGCAAGGTGACTGACCGGCTTTTACGGGCAGTCCTTGACACAAATGTGTTCGTCTCGGCGTTCCTTTCGCGGAACCCGACCAGCCCCACCAGAGAGTTAGTCGCGCGCTGGCAGAACGGCGAGTTTACTCTAAAGTGCATCTTGCGTTGGCGCGAGAGACATAGTAGCTCGCCACGCCATTCTCCGCCGAACCAGAAGCCCGCCGATGTGCAGGCTTCTGGTTTTTTCTAACCACATGCCTATTGCCACTATAGAACGCCCGTGCTATACTCGCCTGTGGTACACTTCCCCGCCCGGCCTTCAACCTCAGCCCTCTAACCCGACCAGCGGACTTCCCGACCACTTGACCATCGGACTTCCCGGCCACTTGACCGCCCGACTATGGACAATATTGTCATCCACGGCGCGCGCGAGCACAATCTAAAGGGCATTGACCTTGTGCTGCCGCGCAACAAACTGATCGTCTTCACCGGAGTCTCCGGCTCCGGCAAATCGTCGCTGGCCTTCGATACCCTGTACGCCGAGGGCCAGCGCCGCTACGTCGAGTCGCTCTCGGCCTACGCCCGGCAGTTCCTGGACCAGATGGAAAAGCCGAAAGTGGACTACGTGGGCGGCCTCAGCCCGGCCATCGCCATCGAGCAGAAGGCCGTCTCCAAGAACCCGCGCTCCACTGTGGGCACCGTGACCGAGATCAGCGATTACCTGCGGGTGCTGTTTGCCCGCGTAGGCACGCCGCACTGCTACAACTGCGGCCGGCCGGTGGCGCGCCAATCCGCCACCCAGATCGTGGACCAGATTCTGGCCCTGCCGCCCGAAAGCCGCTTTCTGCTGCTGGCCCCGGTGGCCCGCAAGCGCAAGGGCACGCACGAGGACACGCTGGAAGACGCCCGCCACAATGGCTTCCAGCGCGCCCGCATTGACGGGATTGTGGTGGACCTCGATGAAAAGGTGAAGCTGGCGAAGAACAAGAAGCACGATATCGAAGTGGTGGTGGACCGACTGGCAATCCCCGAAATCTCAAATCTCAAATCTCAAATCCCGGACACCCGCCCCCAGGCGCAGGACGGGGAGATGGAGGATTTCACTATCCGCCTGGCCGACTCGGTCGAAGCGGCGCTGCGGGTGGGCGATGGCGCGGTGATCGTAAGCGTGGTGGACGGAGACGAGTTCGAGCTGTCGGAGCAGAACGCCTGCGGGCATTGCGGCCTCTCGTTCCCCGAGCTGTCGCCCCCCATGTTCAGCTTCAACTCGCCGCTGGGGATGTGCCCGGCCTGCAACGGGCTGGGGCAGATCTTTGAGTTCGATCCGGTCAAGTTCGTGGACCCGGAGAAATCGCTACCTGAAGGCGGGGTGAAATCGTGGGGCAGTTTCAAGACCAGCAAAAGCGCCCGGCTGGTGGCGGAGGCCTTTCAGAGGCGCTACGGCTTCGAAATGAGCACCGCGTGGAAAGACCTACCGCAGGCCGTCCGGGAGGGGATCCTGTTCGGGGACAAGTCGGTCAAGGTGGTCTGGGAGTGGGGCAGCGAGACCGGCTCGGGGTCGTGGGAATCCACCTACGCCGGGACGGTGGCCAACACCCGCCGCCGCTACAAGCAGACCAAATCCGAAGGGATGCGCGAGTGGTACAGCCAGTTCATGACCTATCAGGACTGCACCGCCTGCAACGGCACCCGGCTGCGCCCGGAGGCGGCCGCGGTCACCTTCCAGGGCAGGACTATCGTGGAGATCAACCGCCTGTCCATTCGCGAGGCGGCCAGCTTCTTTGCCGGGGTGCGGCTGGAGGGCGAGCAATGGAAGGTAGCCGAGGAGGTGTTGAAGGAAATCACCTCCCGGCTCGGTTTCTTGCTGAACGTGGGGCTGCACTACCTCACACTGGACCGCCCGGCCCCGACCCTGTCTGGCGGGGAGGGCCAGCGAATCCGGCTGGCCAGCCAGATTGGCTCCGGGCTGGTGGGGGTAATGTATTGTCTCGACGAGCCGTCCATCGGCCTGCATCAACGCGACAATTCCCGCTTGCTTGAATCGCTGGTGAACTTGCGCAACCTGGGCAACACCGTGGTGGTGGTGGAGCACGACCGCGAGACCATCCAGACCGCCGATTATGTGGTGGACTTCGGGCCGGGCGCCGGGGTAAACGGCGGCGCCATTGTAGCGCAGGGCACACCCAGGCAAATCATGCGCTCACCGCGCTCGCTGACCGGGAAGTATCTGAAGGGCGAGCTGGCGGTAACCTCGCCCAACGGCCGGCGCACGCCCGGCGGCCACGCCGGGGCAGGCTGGCTGACGATCAGTGGCTCACAGAAGAACAACCTCAAGAATCTGACAGTACGCTTCCCACTGGGGCTGTTCACCTGCGTGACCGGGGTTTCCGGCTCGGGCAAGTCCTCGCTGATCTCGCAGACCCTGTATCCGGCGCTGGCGGTGAAACTCAACGGGGCGCAAGATACCGGCGCAGTGGGGGCCTATCACTCCCTTGAGGGATTGGAGCAACTTGATAAGGTCATCAACATCACTCAGGACCCGATCGGCCGCACTCCACGCTCTAACCCGGCCACCTATACCGGGGCCTACCCGCTGATCCGCGACTTGTTCGCGCAGATGCCGGAGGCGCGGGCGCGCGGCTACAAGGGCGGGCGCTTCAGCTTCAACGTGAAGGGCGGCCGCTGCGAGACCTGCCAGGGTCACGGGCAGAAAAAGGTGGAAATGCACTTCCTGCCGGACGTGTGGGTGACCTGCGACGCCTGCCGGGGCACGCGCTTCAACCGCGAAACGCTGCAAATCAAGTACAAGGGCAAGTCCATTGCGGACATGCTGAATATGGACGTACAGGAGGCGCTGGCGTTCTTCGGCAATGTGCCCAGGCTGGCGCACGTGCTCCAGACCCTGCACGACGTGGGGCTGGATTACATCAAGCTCGGCCAGTCGGCCACCACCCTGAGTGGCGGGGAGGCCCAGCGGGTGAAGCTCTCGAAAGAGCTGGCGCGCCGGGCCACGGGACGCACCCTGTACATCCTTGACGAGCCGACTACCGGGCTGCACTTTGCCGACATACAGAAACTGCTGGACGTGCTGCACCGCCTGACCGACGCCGGCAACACCGTGATCGTGATCGAGCACAATCTGGACGTGATCAAAACCGCCGACTGGATTGTGGACCTCGGCCCGGAGGGCGGCGACGCCGGCGGCCAGATCATGGCCGAGGGCACGCCGGAGCAGGTCGCGGGCGTGGCGGGAAGTTTTACGGGGAGGTATTTGCGGGGAGTATTGAACGGGCTATAATACGGCTATGCTCGATCTCGCCGTCCCCAACGTCAATCAGCGCAAGCGCATCCCCATGCGCGCCATTCGCGCGGTGGTGAAGCGCATCGCCCGGCAGTTCGACCCGGACAAAATCATCCTGTTCGGCTCGTATGCCGGCGGACAGCCCCGCCCCGAAAGTGACGTGGATTTGCTGGTGATTCTCCAATCGGACCTGCGCCGTGACAAACGGCAGGAGGCCATCAGCATGGCGCTGCGACCGCGTTATTTCCCGATGGACATACTGGCTTATACTCCGGCGGAAGCACGCGCCTGCGCTGCAGACCCCGACTCTTTCTTCAGCCACATTCTTGAAACTGGCAGAGTGCTGTATGCGCGACAAAGTAACTGAGTGGCTGAACCGCGCTCAGGCGGATTTGACCACCGTCGCATTGCTCCAGACGTTCGAGGAGTACCCCACTGCCATCTTTGCTTTTCACTGCCAGCAGGTCATCGAGAAGAGCCTGAAAGCCTTTCTGACCGCTCGGAGAATCCCCTTCCTCTTTCGCCATGATCTCGTGTATCTGTTGGACCTGTGTATCCGCGCCGATCCAATCTTTGCTGACCTCGAATCGCGGATTTCCGGCCTGACGCCCTATGCGGTGGAAGGGCGCTACCCCACTGACATACCGCTGGAGCCGAGCAAAGGGGAGACACAGGCGTTTTACGAGCAGGCCCGAACCGTGCTCACGTTTGTGCGGCAGAAACTGGGAGAGGAGTGAACTGCCGGCGAGGCCGGAGGGCAAATTATGGCCGAAGGCGCGCCGGAGCAAGTGGCGGGGGTGGAGGGGAGTTTTACGGGGAGGTATCTGGGGGAGGTTCTACTTCCAAAATTGTAGTAAGATTGTGCCCGATATGATCGCCGCCATCGAAATCATCCGCGAACAGCAGGACTCTCAGCCTGCGGTGTACCGCGCGCTGTGGGGCAACCATCAGGCCTCCGGCGCGACCCCTGGCCAGGCGCTGGATGCGCTCGAAGGCCTGCCGGAGGCGCAGGACGAAGGGCCGAACGAAGTCACGCTCGTCATCCTCCAGCGGTTCCGGCCCGATGCGTTTTTCGGCGTCGAGCAGCAGGCCCGGCTGCAACAGTTGATGGGGCGCTGGCGCGAGGCGCGCGACCGGGGGGAAACTCTGCTCCCGGCGGAGCAGGCCGAACTGGAGTGGCTGGCGCAGGTAGAGTGGCGGGCTGCCAGCCAGCGCGCCCGCGCTCTGTTGCGACAGGCCCCTGTTCCCCGTCTCGCCTCCCCGCCAGTTGACGCTCCTCTTCCCTCCGCCGCGTGAATACCCACTACCCTCCGGTAGCCGAACGCGCCCGCCACCGATGCGAATACTGTCATGCGCCGGAAGCCGTCTTCAATGTTCCCTTTGAAGGAGAAGCCCATGGATGTTGAAATGACCCCAACCTACATCACAACTATCCGGCCTGACCGCACCATCGCGCTGCCGCCAGAAATGCCTGTCGGCGCTACCGTGGCCGTGATCGTCGTCCCGGCCCGGCCTTCCGCGCCGGACGAGGCTGCTCGCCGCACTCGCTTCGAAACCACACTGGCAGCCATTCGCGCCTCTATGCACGCAACACCCCCTCCCGTTCCCCCGGATGGCGAACTCGATGCCCTGATCGAGAGAGCACGCAAGAACAAGCCCCTCTGACCCATGCGGATCACGCTGGACACCAATCAACTTGTACGCGCCCTGATACGGCCTCCAGAACTGGCTACGTTCGTCATGGCATGGGAGGCGCGGCGCTTCGGTGTAGTGTGCTCCCCTTCCCTGCTTGACGAGTATCGGCGTGTGTTGGCTCACCCCGAGATTGCGCCTCTCATCTACCCAGAGTTGCTGCGCGCCTTTCGCAGCCATCTGGGAGCCGATCTGGAACTGGTGGAGGTGCCCGAGGTAGTGCCTATCTGTCGGGACCCGGATGACGATAAGGTAATTGCTACGGCCATTTTTGGGGCCATGGACTACTTGGTGACAGAGGACGCCGACCTGTGCGCCCCCGAGGTGGTAACTGTGCTACGCAACGCCGGGATCGAAGTGATTTCGATGTCGGAGTTAGTCAGACTACTCGGCTGAAGCTCAGGTCTTGACACGTTGCCAGACCTCATCCCGGAGGACGCGACGCTAGCAGCCGGTCGGAAGCCGGTAGCCATTGACTCCTCTCTCAACCCGTGCGATACTCCCCGCGTAATATTCTGTATTACTGGAGTATCGCCGTGACCACGGTAGCATCCCGCCGCACCCGCATTCTCAACGTCTCCCTGCCCCCGGAGATGTACGAGGCCATTAGCGCGATTGCGCAAGCAGAAAACCGCACCAAAAGCGAACTGATTCGGGAGGCCTTCCGCCACTACCAATTCGTGCGCCGCTGGCGTCTCATCCGGCAGTGGGCCGCCAGCACGCCTGCGCTGGCAGACATCCACACCGACGAAGAACTCGAGCAGTTCCTCGGCTGATGTCCGCCCCTCCGCTCCGCCTCGTTTTCGACACCAACGTTTTCATCTCGGCGGCACTGCGCGGCCGGCAGGCCGAAACCGCGCTTGAACTCGCCTCCGCCCGGCGACTGGTGCTGGTGACTTCCGCGGCGATTCTGGCCGAACTGGCCGACAAACTGCTTCACAAACTGGGGTGGCCGCAGAACCGGGTGGACCTGTTTCTCGAAACCATCCGCGAACTGGCGGAGATTGTGGAACCCACTGTCACACTCGCCGTCGTGCCAGACGATGAAGATGACAACCGCATCCTCGAATGCGCTGTGGCTGGCGAGGCCGGGCTGATCGTCACTCTTGACCAGGATTTGCTGAGGTTGAAATCGTACGAAATCATTGGTATCATCACCCCGCGCGAACTGGCATTTTACGGGTTGGACGACGAGTCGAACGCATTCCGGCGCTGATTCCTGCGTGAACTCCCCGATCTTGCGAAAGCCAGAATACGGCCATGCCCGCCCTCGCCGTCCCCAACGTCAACGAACGCAAACGCATCCCCATGTGCGCCATCCGCGCGGTGGTGCAGCGCATCGCCGCGCAGTTCGACCCGGACAAAATCATCCTGTTCGGCTCGTATGCCGGCGGACAGCCC
>CAYZNA010000011.1:3959-26490 GCA_964478665.1 uncultured Anaerolineales bacterium | reverse complement strand
GGCGTTTCGGGCTGGACCGGCTCCTGCTGGCCGCGCTCCGGGTCCAGGCGAGCCACCGAGCGCAGGGCCAGCGCTGCCAGCGGCGCGATCAGCAGCGCGCTCAGGGCCAGGATCACGGTCCCCCCCGCCAGGCGGCCCCGCCACGAGCGCAGCCGGCGCCGGGCCAGGGCCGCCGGGCGCGGGGTGAGGGGTCGGGTCAGGCGGGCGGAGAGGCGGCTGTAGGCCAGGGTCAGGCCGAGGGTGCGGGCGAGGTGAGTCAGCGCGAGCACCGCCGCCAGGGGCAGGTTGAACAGCGAGACCGTCTGGCGGTAGATTTCTACCTCAAGGGTGGCAAAGCGCGGCCCGCCCAGCACCAGAATCACGCCGAAGCTGGTGAAGTCGAAGATGAACACCAGCAGCGCGGCGGCGGCGATGGCCGGCGCCAGCAGCGGCAGGGTGACGTGCCACAGGGTGCGCATCCGGCCGGCGCCCAGCACGCGGGCCGCAGCCTCCAGCCGGGGGTCAAGGTACGCCCAGAAGTCCCCCACCAGCCGCCGCACGATAGTGGTGTTGTAAAACACGTGCGCCAGCAGAATGCCGGCCAGCCCTTCGAGAATCCCGACCGGGGGCAGGGACAGGCGCGCCAGGGCCAGGTTCACCCAGCCGCGCGGGCCGAGCAGGGCGTTGAAGGCCGCGGCCACGACCAGGGTGGGCAGCACAAAGGGCACTGCGGTCAGCGCGCGCAGCAACCCCTGGCCGGGGAAGCGGTAGCGGGCCAGCAGGTAGGCGCCGGGCAACCCGAGGGCCAGAGTGGCGAGGGTGGACAGCGCCGCCTGGTAGACGGTGAAGCCGAGCACGCCGCGCACGGAGGCCGAGGTCAGCGCGGCGACGAAGGGCGCCAGCAGGCCGCCCTCCGCCCGGGCAAAGCTCACCCGGAAGATCGCGACCAGCGGGTAGAAGAAAAAGAGCAAGAGGAAGAAGGAAGGAGGAAGAAGGAAGAATAGAGAGAGAGACCATGCCCTTCTTCCTGAGACCTTCTTCCTCATTCCTGGCGAAGCACGGCTTCCGTCCACGCCTGAATCCATTCCTCGCGGTGGGCGGCGATGTCCGCCGGGCTGACGATGGCCGGCTTTTGCGGCATGGCCAGATATTTCTGGAAGGTTTCGTCCAGCTTTGCCGCCGGATTGACCGGGAAGACGTACATCTGCAGCGGCATGTCTTCCTGAAAGCGGGTGGAGAGCATGAAGTCTACCCACTTTTCGGCCAGGTCGCGGTTTTTGGTCTCCTTGAGGATGCCCACAAATTCAATCTGGCGGAAGCAGGCGCCATCGCTCACCACCGCCGCGGTGGGCGCGGAGGCGGGCGGGGTGGCGGCGAAGATCACCTCGAAGGGCGGGCTGGAGCCGTAGGAGACCACAATCGGGCGCGGACCCGCGCCTGAGGAGCCGCTGAACTCGGTGTAGTAGGCGGTCTCCCAGTCGTTGACCACTTTCACCCCGTTGGCGCGCAGCTCCTGCCAGAATTGCAGGTAGCCGTCCGGGCCGAAGTGGCCCACCGTGGCCAGCAGAAAGGCCAACCCGGGCGAGGAGCTGGCCGGGTTCTCCACCACCAGCAGGTCTTTGTACTCCGGCGCAGTCAGGTCCTCCAGCGTCGCCGGCGGCGAGAGGTAGCGGCTCTCGAACCACGCCCTGTCGTAATTCAGGCACACGTCGCCGTAATCTACCGGCAGGGCGCCGTTTTGCGGGTCCAGCTTGAAGTCGGCCGGGATGGCGGCCAGCGCCGGCGCGCTGTACGGCTCAAAGATGCCCTCGTCGAGCGCGCGGCTGAGGAAGGTGTTGTCCACCCCGTAGAACACGTCCGCCAGCGGGTTGCCCTTCGCCAGAATGGCTTTGTTGAGCGCCTCGCCGGCGTCCCCGGATTTGAGGAATTGCAGCTTGAGGTTGTTGGCCGTCTCGAACTCCGCGGCTACATCCTCGCTCACGGCGAAGGAGTCGTGGGTCATCACGCTCAGCGTGCGCGGACCGGCCGGCGTGGCGCTGGCGGCTGGCAGGGTGGGCGTAGCCACGGCCACCGGCGTACAGGCGGCCAATAGCAGGGAGAGAGGAAGAAGGAAGGAGGAAGGAGGAAGGAGGGAGGAAAGGCGTTTCATGGCAGGCTCCTTGTTTAGCGTTCCACGTTCAACGTTCCAACGTTCAACGTTCCAACGTTCAACGTTCTAACGTTCAACGTTCAACGTTCCAACGTTCCAACGTTCCAACGTTCCAACGTTCCAACGTTCAACGTGCCAACGTTCCGACGTTCAACATTTGTCGAAATCACCACGCACATGAGCAGCCCCTCGCGCAGGTGCACGGTGGCCGTGTGACCCAGCAGCACGTTGC
This sequence comes from uncultured Anaerolineales bacterium, assembly GCA_964478665.1. Classification (GTDB taxonomy): domain Bacteria; phylum Chloroflexota; class Anaerolineae; order Anaerolineales; family CAYZNA01; genus CAYZNA01. The sequence continues at coordinate 24,130 of CAYZNA010000011.1, read as the reverse complement.
TCACGCCGAGGGTGCTTCCGAAGGGCAGGGCGCCGTCGGCCAGCGGGTACTCCAGGCCGGCGGTGGTCACGCCGCGGGCTTCGCCGCCCAGCGGGATGAGGGATACGGTGTCGCCGGGGCGGCCCTCGATGTGGGCCGGTGCGCGCGGCGTGAGCAGGGATAGTTGCTGGTCCCCGTCCAGCAGCCGGATGCGGGCGGAGGCGAAGCCCGGCCCGGCCAACAGCAGCAGGTTGGCCAGGGTCTGGTCCCAGCGGGCGCCCAGGGCGCCGAACACCAGAATATCATCAGCCCCGGCTGCCACGGCGTGGCTGAGGGCCAGCTCCAGATCGGTCTGGTCTTTGCGGCGCGGGTGTTCGATCACCTCGACGCCGGCAGCGCGCAGCGCGCGGAGATCGTCCGGGTCGAGCGAGTCGAAGTCGCCGATGACTACTTGCGGGGTGAGGCCGAGGGCGCGGCAGTGGCGCGCACCGCCGTCGGCGGCGATCAACAGCGCGGGCGGCCCGCCCCCGGCGTGGAGGGCGGCGCGGGCGGCGGCGGGGTCGCTCAGTTCTCCATTGGCGAAGATGGCCGCGCGGGCGGCGGCTTGTGGTGGGGGCACAAAAACACCCTCCGCCGGGGAGGGTAGGGTGGGGTATGGTTTCCCTCCGCCGGCATTATCCGGATCAGGTTCGCGGGTCATGAGCGTATGCGGCTCACCTCTCAGCCCGGCTATCCCGAGCTCCCCGTTTGTGGTTGTGGGGGGATTATATCAGAGTCCGAGGAATTTGCGGGCGATTCGGCGGATCAGTTTCGTCGCTCATATAAGACTCTGCCCCGGGCGAGAATCACCTCACCCTGCGGCGCCACTCCTCTTTCAGTTGCAGGTCGCTCACCTGCTCGCCGGACTTGAGCGAGAGAAAATCGGCCAGCAGCCGGTTGAATCTGGCAGTCTGGTCCAGCATGGGGAAGTGCCGCGAGTCCTCAAAGGTGATGCGGTGCAGGTTGCCGCCCACGCCGGTCATCCACGAATCCTGGGGCAAGGCCACAGCCGGATCGCGCTCGCCCTGCACCAGCAGGCAGGGGGCCTGGTTGAGCAGTGAGAAGTTGGGGCGCAGGTCCAGCTCTTGCAGCGCGTGCACCGTGGCCTGAATGGCCGGCAGGTCAGCTTTGGCGGCCTCGCTGCTAACCTGCTCCATGCCCGGCTCGCGACCGAGCAGCCACTCGGTCAGGGCGCCGGTTTCCGCGTTGACAAAGCGCGGGTTGAGCGCGGCGCCGAACAGCGGGGTGCTGACCAGCATCAGCCGGTCGGCGTAATCGGCGTGGCGTATGGCAAAGTCCAGGCCGGCCACGCCCCCCAGGCTGTGGCCCACAAAAGCTGCCCGGATGATGCCCAGTTGATCCATAAACTTAAAGATCAGCTCGGCCTGGCCGGAGAGGCTGTAGCCCTCGCTATTGCGGGCAGTGTCGCCAAAACCCCAGAAATCGAGCGCGTAGGTACGATACTCGCTGGACAGAGCCTGCATGGCCGGGATCCAGTAGCGCCACGAGCCAACCCAGCCGTGCAGAAAGATCAGCGGCCGGCCACGGCCGAGCACCTCGTAATGGACGATCTGGCGGTCAATGACTATCGCGCTCATAACGTCGGGAAAAGCGGGGCGCCGGTAAATTGAGGCATCAAGCCGATGGCGCGCGGCTGCCGGCCGCGAGCAGTTCGGTCACCCGGCGCGCGAGCTGGTCGGGCGCAAAGGGCTTGAGGATGTAGTCGGTTGCGCCCGCGCTCAGCCCGGTCTGCACCTCCGATTCCTGTCCCTTGGCAGAAAGGAAAACCACCGGAATGTGCTGCAGGGCCGGGTCGGCGGTGATGTGCTTGCAGGCTTCGTAGCCGGTCATGCGAGGCATGCGCACATCCATCAAAATCAGATCAGGCACTTCCCTGCGCGCCAGTTCGAGCGCCTCTTCGCCGTTGGAGGCTACAACCACATCATGATTGTGGTAACGCAGAGTAAAGGTGATCAGGTCGCGAATATCGCGCTCGTCTTCAGCAACCAGGATTCTGGCCATAAGCTATCCTTCGTCTGCGCCGCTTTTGTCGCGCCCGGCTTCCAGCGGCAGAATGAATGAGAAGGTGGAACCTTTGCCCGGCAGGCCCTCGCTCGCTACCCAGATGCGCCCGCCGTGCATTTCTACCAGATGTTGTACGATCGAAAGCCCCAGCCCGGTGCCGGCCGTCGCCAGTACCAGCGGGTCCTCGCCCCGGTAGAAGCGCTCAAACACGCGCGCCTGCTCCTCCGGGGGCAGGCCGATGCCGGTGTCCACCACGTCTACCTGCACCGCGCCGGGCTGCACCTCCCGCGCCCGAACGGTGATCTTGCCGCCGGCCGGGGTGTAGTTGAAGGCGTTGTCCACCAGATTGCGAATCACCTGCAGCATTCGCGTCTGATCGCCCATCACCGGGGGTAGATCAGCGGGGATGTCCATCTCGAAGGACATCTCTTTGTCTTCTTGCTCCGCCCGCCCGCGCACCGCATCGAGCACTTCCTGCGCCAGCCGGCGCAGATCCAGCGGCTGGTACACCAGCTCCACTTTGCCGGCCTCAATGCGCGAGATGTCCAGCAGGTCGTTGACCAGAATGGCCAGCCGGTCGGCGTTGTTCTTGATGACGTCGAGGAAACGGCCCTGTTGCTCGTTGACCGATCCGGCAGCGCCCATCAACAGCAGGTCTACATAACCTCGAATGCTGGTCATGGGCGTGCGCAAGTCGTGGCTCACCGTGGCCACGAACTCCGATTTCAGCCGGTCTACCTCTACTTCGCGGGTGATGTCGCGGAAGATGGATACCGATCCGAGAAAGTCATCCGACAGCGTGACCGGGGCCAGGTGGACGGACACCACGCGCTGGTCTTCCAGCGTCAGGCGCTCGGCCAGGAAGTCACCTGCATGGTAGGAGGAGGGGTCGTTGCTCCAGCGGCGGATGGCCGACGACCAGCGCTGGCCGGCGCCGCCGTACATGCCTATGAAATCCGCTACCGGTTTATCCAGCACCGCGTCGCGCGGTAGAGCCAGAATTCGCTCGGCAGCGGCGTTGAACAGGGTAATCTTGCCATCGGGGTCGGCCACCAGTACGCCATCGGCCACCGCCTCAAGGATGGCGCGCGACTGCGAAGCTTCCACCTGCTGGCTGCGCAACATGCCGCCCAGTCGCTCGGCCTGGTCACGGATAAAACCGTACAGCTCAGAGTTGCCAATGGCCGAGGCCACCTGACTGGCGGCGGCCGTGACCAGACGCAACTGCGCCTCGTGAAAGGCATCCGGCTGTGGGCTAAACAGGATTATCGCGCCGAGCACATCTTCGCCGGCAATCAGCGGCGCGCTGAGCGCGCTCTTGTGCCCGGCGTCCAGCTCGGCGGGGGACCTTCGGTAGCGCTCATCCCTCTCAAGGTCTCCAATTACGACCGGCTGGCGGTGCTTGACTACCCAGGAAGCCAGCTCCTGCCCCAACCGGGCGAAGGCGGGCTGTTCGTCCGGCGGCGAGGCGGTTCCGGGCAAGGTCTCCGGGGAGCGCGGGCCGAGCGATGCCCGGTATCTCAGTTGATTGGTGCCGCTGTCCAGCACCAGAATAGCGCCCCGGGTGGCGCCCACAGCTTCGTTGACCAGCGACAGCGCGCGGGTGAGCACCCGTTCCAGATCCAGAGAGGCCGAAAGATCGGTGGTAATGCGCAGCAGCGCCTCCACCCGGTCGCGCTCGCGGGCCAGGGCCTCGGTGCGTTCCTCCACGCGCTGCTCCAGTTCCTGCGAGAAGCGGCGGGTGGCCTCGTACAGGCGCGAGTTTTCCAGCGCCACCGCCAGTTGGGCGGCAATGGTGGAGAGAATGCGCTCCGAACCCTCGTTGAAGGCGCGCGGATTGTCAAACTCCTGCACGGCCAGCACCCCGATCACTTCCTCACCCAGCAGCAACGGCACGCCCAGATAGGCCACGCTCCGGCGTTCCCCCACCTGCACCGCGCCCAGAGCCGCCATGCGCTCGGGCGCATCCGGGCCAACCAGCAGCAGGCTCTGGCGAGTTTCCAGAATGTGGCGCGTGAGTCCGGCCGGAGGGCCGGGCGGGACCTTCGGCAACGACTGGCCCGCCTCGATCAAGAGCGGGAAGCTGAGCAAATCGCGCTCGCGGTCGTAGTGGGCTACGTAAATGCTCTCGGTGTCCAGCACGGCGGTGATCTGCGCTCGCAGGGTTTCGAACAGTTGCTCGGTGTAGATCGCGCCGGAAATGGCACGCGAAATCTGGTTGATGGTGGCCAGCTCGATCAGGCGGCGCTGGGTCTCGTCGTACTGGCGGGCGTTTTGCACCGCCACCGCGGTCTGATTGGCGATGGTCTGAGCCAGTTCGATCTCTCCGGCAGTGAAGTGGCGGGGGGCCTCAACCGCGTCCACGCCCAGCGTGCCGATGGCCTGGCCGCCCACCACCAGCGGCAGGATGAGGATGGACTTGACCTGCCGCGCCAGCAGCAGATCGCGCACCGGCGCCAGCAGGGGATCTTCGGCCACGTTTTCCACCGCCAGCGGGTGCAGGGTCTGGCGTACGCGGTCTATGGAAGGGTTGTTCTCCAGCGGGATGGTGATCTCGGAAGGGTGCTCTCCGGCCGGCAGTTCTACCAGCAGCCGCCCCACGTTGGCGTTGAAGTCGAAGATTACCGCGCCGCCCTGTGAGACGTTCAGCGCATCGGCCAGAGCCTGCAGGGAGATTGCCAGAATGCGCTCCAGGTCCAGAGTGGAACCGAGGTCAGCCGACAGGCTGTTGAGGCGCGCCAGACGACGCGAGCGCCGGTCCAGTTCAAGGGCGCGCTGCTGGCTGTCTTCGAACAGCCGCGCGTTTTCCAGCGCCACGGCCGCCTGCCCGGCGTAGCTGGCCGCCAGTTGCAGGTGATGGGGGGTGTAACCGCTGGTGACGCGGCGCTCGAGGGCAAACACTCCCGCCACCTGTCCCTTGCTCAGCAGCGGTACGCCCAGCCAGCTCTTGCCGGGGCGCTCCCCCTTCCCATTCGCCTGGCCGGGGAAGCGCGGATCCTGCGAGACATCCGGCACGTAAATTACCGAGCGAGTGCGGAGCATCTCGGCAAACAGGGCGGAGTCGGACACGTTGACCACCAGCCCCAGACGGGCACGGTCGTCCTCAAAGCCGCGCGCGGCCATCACCCGTAACTGCTCACCCTGGCGCAGCCACAGGGTGGCGCTGTCGTAAGGCAGCACCTGGCTCAGTTCCAGTAGCAGGCTGGGGATCAATTGCCCGGTGCTCAGGCTGGAGGTGATGGTCTGCGAGACGTTGGTAAGCGCGGTAAGCTGGCGGGCGTTCTCGCGTGCCTCGGCGAACAGGCGGGCGTTCTGGTAGGCGCTGGCTGCCTGGCGGGCCAGCGAGGCTGCCAGCTCCAGGTCGTCGTCGGTAAAGGCGCCGGCAAGGGCGGTATTGCTCACTGTGAGCACGCCCAGCGCACGTTCGCCAATGGAAAGCGGCGCTGCCAGCGCCGCCGCCGGCATGCGCCCGTCGGTGGCCTGGCGGTACAGTTCCAGGCTGGCGGCGCTCATCTCCAGATCGCGCGCCGGAGAGACCCGGTCCCAACGCTGAGGCTGGTTGAGCTGATAGACTTTGCCGGTTATGGACTCGTCCGGCAGCAGTTCGATCTGCAACATTGCGCGGTTGTCGGGGAAACCCAGAGCGGCGCGGGTGAGCAGGCGGCCGCGCGCCTCGTCCCACAGCATCACGGTTACCCCCTGGGCGGCATCCATGGCCTCGCGGCAGGCCTGCGCCAGGGCTGTGGGCACGGCATCCAGCCCCAACCCGCTCAACTGGCGGCTGAAATCGAGCAGCACGTTCAGGGTGCGCAGCCGGCGGTTGGTTTCGTCCAGCAGGTCGGCCTTTTCCAGAACCATGCCAACCTGGTTGGCCAGCAGGGTAAACAAGTCTGCATCGCCGGGGGCGAAGGGCGACAGGGCGTTGAGCGAGCCGAGTAGCACCGAGAAGCTGGCCTGCCCCTGCTGGCGGATGGGCAGAGTGACAAACGAGCGAATGTCGAGGGCTTTTAGCAGCGGCGAGGCGTTCCACGTGGCGCTGGCAGCCACGTTCGGCTCTATGCGGATGCGGTCTTCTTGCAGGCTCTGGCGCAGCGGCTGGCGCTGGCCCAGCAGGGCATCCAGATTGACCTCCGGCGGGACAAAGCCGAGCGCAACAATCAGGCGTTCGCGCGTCGCAGCGCGCAGCGGGCCGGTGCCGCCGGTGCCAGGCGGGCCGGGCGGCAACAGCGGGGCGCCGAAGGGTCCGCCCTGGCGCTCCACGATCAGGCAGATGTCCAGTTGCATCTCGGACAGCACCTGCGCGGCGAACGTTTCCAACACGATCTTGCGCTCGGTCAGGCCACTCAGGGCCTCGGCAATGCGGATCAGGCTCAGCAGGCGTTCAGCCCGGCGGTCAAGTTCCTCCAGCGCCCCCGAGCGTTCGAGGTCCTTGCGGATCACGGCCCGGCTGGCCTCTTCCAGCGCGCGGTAGGATTCCTCTAATTCCTTCAGGCCCTGCCCAAGCCTGGCGGCGTGTCCTTCGGCAGAGGCGTACAGCCGGCTGTTTTCCACTGCAACGGCCGCCTGGCGGGCAAAGATCTCCAGCGTTTCGAACGTTATGCGATCCGGGCGCCGGCCGGCCTCTGCCTGTTCCACAATCATCAGCCCCAGCGGACGGTCCCGGGTAACGTGCAACAACGCGACCAGAAAAGCGGGTGGGGGTGCAACATCCGGGAGGGGGTAGGGGCGACCCGCCGGGTCGCCCGTACGGCGACCCGGCGGGTCGCCCGTACGGCGATCCGGCTGGTCGCCCGTACGGCGGCCGGTCGGGTCGCCCGTACGGCGGCCGGTCAGGGCGCCCAGCCCGGCGCTGCGGGCTGCTTCATCAGCGGGGATGAGAACTACGCCAGCCTCGCCGGTGCTCCCGGACTGCTGGCGCAGCAGGGCGTCAACTGGTTCCCAGGGCAGCGCCACGCTCTTCAACCGTTCCAGGGTGGCAAGAGGCAGGCCGGAGGCCGTCAGATGGCGCAGGGTGAGCTGCTCCGGCGGGGTGTCCGGCGCCGCAACGTCCAGCGCGCTGATGAACACGGCGGCGCTGCCGGTGGCCTGCTGCACCGCGTGGGCAATGGCGCTCAGGGCCTCTTCCAGCGGCCGGTCGGAGCGCACGGCCTGCGAGGCCTGAGAGAGCTGGGTGAGGGTATCGGCGCGGCGGCGCAACAGTTCGTTGCGGGCCAATTGCTCTTCGAAGCGCTGGGCGTTGCCGACCGCGATGGCAAGCTGGGCAGCCAGCGCCTCGGTGATCTCGGCTGCGGCGCTGTCGAGCTGATACGGATGGGCGCCGTGCAAATGGATCAGGCCCACGATAGCGCCCTGGTAGGGGACCGGGACCACCAGCGCGGAGTGCACGCCCGCGTGGGGCGCCGGATCGGTCCCCGAGCCAGGGTCAAGGGTGGGGACCAGAACCGGTTCCCCGGCGGCGAGGGCGCGGGCCTCCAGCGCGGAAAGCTGGTCCCCCATCTCTTCGTCGCCCAGGCGGATGGCAATCGCAGGCGCGGACTCCTGCGGGAGGCTGTCCGGCCCGGCGGCGTACCCTTCGGCAAACAACACAATGGTGGCGCAGGCCGCGCCGGTCACGCGGCGGGCTTCTTCGTGCACCAGGGCCAGCAGGCGGCGCAGGTCCATGGTCTGGTTGAGTTCGCGACCCACGCGAGTGAGCGCGGTGAGCTGTTCCAGTTGTTGGTGCAGGCGGCCGTCGCTCGATTCCAGCAGCCGCGAGCGTTCGATGGCGCTGGCGATCTGCCCGGCCACGGTGGCGGCCAGTTGCAATTCGGCGCGGGTGAAGCCGGCGTTGTGGCGGCTGCCGATCCAGACCTCGCCAACGCCCTGATCGCGCACGACCAGCGGCACATCCAGTAGGCTCTCCAGCCCAAAATAGTCCACTACCGGGCGGTAGGGGGGCAAAATGCGGCGGTCGCTGGAGGCGCGGTTGGTGAGGAAGGGGCGGCGGGTGCGGGTAGCCGAGAGGCTGAAATAGGGATCGTCGGTCTTCAGGCGGGCCAGCTTCTCATCGGCCACGGTGGCGCCCACAATGGAGGGCAGGTGGGGATGCAGTTCGCCGCGCGCCTCGTCCAGCAACAGAACGGCGCCCAGCTCGGCGCGCAGCAGGCGGGTCAGTTCTTGCAGGGACAGGCGCAATATCTGATCCAGCGAGGCGCTGGAGGCGGTCAGGTCGGCAATCTTGCGCAGGCCTTCGGCGTGATCGGCGCGACGACGCTCCTGTTCGTACAGCCGGGCGTGGTCAATGGCGGCGGCGGACTGGCCGGCGATGGCCTGCAACAGGAACAGATCGCTTTCGCGAAAGGCGTTTTCCTGATAGCTGACCATCTCCAGCGTGCCAATCAGCCGGTCGGCCAGCAACAACGGCACGCCAATGTAGGATTGGAAGGGGAATCTGGCCCGGTCCAGCTTGGGCTGCGCGGCAATTTCCTGATCAATGCGGGCTACCAGCAACGGCTGCCGGTTGCGGGCCAGCCAGCCGCTGAAACCCTCATCCAGTTTGTAGCCACCGCCGGCCCGTTCCAGCTCAAGGTCGTAGTTCGGGTCGCCGCTGGTCTGGTAGGGGACAAGCGTGCGGGTGTTTTCATCCCACAGGTTGAGTTCGAAAAGGTCACCGGGAATCAGCCGGCGCGCGCTGCTCAAGATGGAGTTGGCGGTGGTCTTCAGCTCGAGGCTGGAGGCAATGGCCCGGCTGAGTTCGGAGATCACCTGGATGGCCTCGGCGCCTTCCGCGCCGGCGGCGCTCGCCGGGTGGGCCGCAGGGCCGGTCGCCGGCAACCAGTCGGCTTCGTGCAGTACCACCATCATGCGCGGCGTCTGGTCCTGCCCTTCCGGCGGCACCTGATGCGAGGTGGCCCGGATGCGGCGGTTGGCCAGCGAAAAGGTAGCCATGCTCTCGATGGCAAAAAGTTCGTAGAACAGATCGCGGGGGTGGACCTGGCGGGCCAGCAGCTCCAGGTTGGGTTGCCCGCCGTTCAGCCCGAACCACTTGCGGGCGCGCTCGTTGGCATACAGCACCTTTCCCCCGGCGCGGGCCATCACCACGCCGTCGCGGGTGGTTTCCAGCCCGGGCGGCAGGGGCGCGGCGATCGGGCCGCGCAAGCCACCCGGCCGGCGCATGGTCACCCGGCGCGCGAGTACCCAGACCAGGCCAAAGCAGGCCAGGCCCAGGCCCAGCAGGGCGATCGCCAGCGAAAAGGTGCCGGTATCGAGCATCAGGACTGACTGGCCGCCGGGGCGTGGCGGCGGGCGTTAGCAGCCGCTTCGGTGATCTCGCGAATGTCGGAGAAGCGCTGCTGCGAGGCGAACACGGCGCCGATAGACAGGCTCATGATGGGCGCCCGTTGTTCGCTGTTGCCGTCGCCGCGGGCAAGGATGTAGCCGCGTTCGCGGTCAATGAACGAGTAGTGAGTGAGAATTTCGGCGGCAAAGCGCTCTTTCAGGCGCTGGCGGATGGCCGGCGCGGCGCTCTCGGCGCTGATGACGATGAAGTTGTCGCCGCCGGGGTGGCCGATGAAGTCGTTAGAAGTGCCAAGCTCATCTACCACCTCACCCAGCAGCATTGCGCTGAAACGCAGCACATCGTCGCCGGCCACAAAGCCGTATGCGTCGCGGAACGGTTCCAGCTCCGCAATCCGGCAATCCAGCAAAGCCCAATTGCCGGTCCGGATGATGCGCCGCAGTTGGTCTTCGATCAGCCGGCCGGAGGGCAGGCCGGAGCGCGGGTCGGTCAGGCTCTCACGCTCGGAGCGCGCGATGGCGTTTTGCACCCGCAGCTTGAGCTCTTCGATGTCGAAGGGCTTGGTGATGTAGTCGTCGGCGCCCAGCTCCAGCCCGGCGATCTTGTCGGAGCGCTCGTCCTTCTGGGTGAGGAAGATGATGGGAATATGGCTGGTGCGGGTGGTGGTGCGCAATTCCCGGCAGACCGTGTAACCGTCCATATCCGGCAGCATGATGTCCAGCACAATCAGATGCGGCAGGTTCTGGCGGGTGAGGGACAGCGCGTCACCGCCGCGAGGGGCCACGGTCACCTCGTATCCCTGTCCGGTGAAGTAGATGCGCAGCATGTTGGAGATGTCGAAGTCGTCTTCGACTACCAGTATTCTGCTTTTGTTCATAGCTAGCCTCCGACGCCCTGTGGGCCGATTCACGCTTCGTGCGGCGCTTCTTGTGTTGTGCGACGCCGCTTCTCGGGTTTCTCAGTTGAATTATCTGCCGTCGCTCCGGCATCGTAAGCGACTCCGCCTTCGCGGGGGGCGAGAACGGGCGCAGGCCGCTTGCGCAGCGCCAGATTACCAGATGGATTGTGAGCGCCGCGGTATGTCCATAGATCGAGCATCCATTCCGCGGAACCGTCGCGAGTGGAACGAGTGAGAGCAATGGAGAACTCGCGCTCCGGGAACTTCCGCAGCAGCGCCTCGAACCACACTTGCTGGATGCGCTGCCCCAGGAGCTGCTGCACTGCTTCGTTTTCGCTCAGATCGCCCAGGTGAATGTGATTGATGGTCCGCTCCACCCGGTTGGGGTCGCGCCAGGCGAGTTCCTGCCAATCCCGCTCAAACTGAGCATCACCGAAATGGTTGGCAAAGAGCACGGCGCCGTCGCGCTCGATGAAGACCGGGTGGAGAATAGAATTGAGATACTGCCCTTGTTCCGTCATTCTTTGAAGACCGCCTGTTCCCGGAACTTCCCGCGCTTTTTCCAGCGCGAGGCGTAGCCCGGAGGCCGTGGGGCGAGATCGGTTTTACGCTTGCGCATGGCATTCCCCAGGCCAGGCTAATCTTACGGGAAAGTGCGCCGTGTGGCAACCCGGCTTTTGGGGGATGGGGGAGGGAGGATAGGAGGGCAGGAGGTCAGGATTTCGGCTACCAGCTCTCCTCCACCCGTTCACCTCGGCGAGGGTACAGGCGGCGGTGCAGGTGGGCAGCGCGGGCATGGTGGTGGTCGCTGTCCTCGTAGGGAATGTCCCGGTCAATCACCCGGCGCTCGGGGGAAGCAAACAGCACCACGTCGCTCTCGATAGTGCGGGCGGGGTAGATTACCAGCCCGGAGCCGATGCGGCAGTTGTGGCCCACGCAGCCGCCCAGCACGGCCCGGTTGGCGTCGCCCAGGCCCCCATCCCCGGCGCGGGCGCGGATGGGGGTCGGCAGCAGGTTGTAATCGGTGAAGGTATTCCCGGCGCCGATGAAGGTGTTGCGCCCCACCACACACATTTGCAGGCAGGTGTTCTGCGCCACCATGGTGTTATCCATCAGCGTGGTCATAAACAGCGAGGCGCGGAACGGCAGGAAGGCGCCATCGCCCACCACCGAGAGCAGCAACTGGCAGCCCTGCGAGATGTTCACCCGGTCGCCGATGATGCAGTTGTCTATCACCGCGCCGGCGCCGATGGTCACGTTATCGCCAATGGTAGCGGGGCCGCGGATCACGGCAGTGGGATCCACCGTGCAGTTGCGCCCGATCTTCACCAGCTCGGAGCAGGAGAGCACCTGCTTTTGTTCCAGCAGAGCGTGCCAGAGCACCCGGAGATTGTACAGGGTATCCCGCCGGCCGCGTTCCTCAAAGCGGGCGCCGTGCGAGAACAGGCCGAAGATCATATCGGCGACGAAGATGTGGACCCACGAGTCGATCGCCAGCAGCGAACGCAACGGCACCTGAAAGACCAGGTCGCCCTGCTCGGCTGCCATATAGGTGGGCACGTGATAGTAGCCAATCTCGCGGCCCTGAAAGTCAATGACCAGCGGCTCGGCTTCGGCTGCCGGGCCGTCCGGGAAGTACCACAGGTCGGCCAGCCAGAGCGCGCCCTGGCGGGTGTACGAGGTGGCAAGGGGCAGCGCATGTTGGGTAAAGGCCCGGTCGCCGGGGGAAAACGCAGCCCGCACGGGCCGGTTGCGTTGCCGGGCCTCAGCCACAAAGGTCTGGATGTAGCCTTCGTCAAACAGCAGATTATCGGCGTGCGCCAGCATCGGCTCGCGCAGATCGGGCAGCGGCTCGCCGGCGGGCGCCTCGATCTCGCGAGTGGTGTACGGCGCCAGCAGATCGCGCTGGAACAGCCACAGCGGTTTGTTCTGGATGCGCAGATCGCGGGCTTCTTCGTTGAAGGGATAGATGTGGCGGTTGTCGCGCCGGATTACCTTTAGCATGCCACCCCTCACCCAACCCGGTCAGTCCAGCGGCTGCTTGTAAATTGCCACGGTGCAGGCCTCATCGCCGCGGGCCAGGCAGGCGATTTCCTCCACCTGGAAGTTCTTGCCGCCGCTCACCCAGAACAGCGATTCCTGCAAAATGCCGACGGCCAGAAAGCAACACGGGGATTCGCACTTGCGGCCCCAGCACACCGGGCAGCGCTCGATCTTCCACAGCAGGCGATCCGACTCCTCGCTCAGGCTGACTTTCTGATCGCTGAACTTGTTGAAGGTGTCGGCGAACACGTTGGCCCCCACCTTGAGCTTCATCGTCAGCGGCAGCAGCCGGAAGGCCAGATCGGCGATGCCCAGCACCGGGCCGAATTCCTTGACGCCGTACTTGAAGCAGGCCCGTCCGGCGCGCAGGGCCAGGCCGCGCCCGCCGCGCGGGCCGTACATATCGTCCAGCGCCTTCTGCAGCGTCCCCATTTCATCAAAGGTGAACTGCATGTCGAAGTTGTTGGGAGGGTAGTTGTTGATCAGATGATTCAGGCGCGACAGGTTGAGCACGGCATTCACGCCGTTTCGGCCCATAACCTCTTCCATGGCCAACAGCACGATCCGCCCCATCTTGTTGGGGTAATAGTACGTGTGATGGGTGACAGCGCCGGGTGCAGCGCTGGCGCTTTCGGTGCGGTCGGCCGGGAGGTTGGTCATGGCGTACCTCTGTTGTTCAGCCCGTCCAGGTTGCCATCCAGAAAGGCCTTCACCGTTTCGCCGAATCGAAGCGGTTCGTCCAGCATGGGGAAATGCCCGGCCTGCGCAAACACCTCTATCCGGGCCGAGGACAGCGCCGCCTGCATGGTGACGGCTTCGCCCGGGTCTACGATGTTGTCGCGGGCGCCATAGATGCCCAGGGTAGGCACCCGTATCTCGCCCAGGCGCGGGCGCAGATCGGTGCGTCGCAGCGAGGCAATGCTGAGCAGGAAGGACTCGAGGGTAGTGCGCGAAAGATCGCGCGAGATCATGCTGTACCAGCGCGGGTCGCGGGTGATCCGCCGCGAAGCCACCCGCAGGCCAAGGCGGAAGAACAGTGGAAAGGTGTGCACGGCAGAGGCGATAAGCCGGTAGCCGGCCAGCTTGAGCAGCACAGCCAGCGCCTCCCCCACAATCGGAGCGCCAACCACCGCCACCTGACGCACCCGGTGCGGATAGTGAATGGCAACCGACAGGCCGACCGTGCCTCCCATACTGTGCCCGACCAGCGGCGCACTCTCGATGCCGAGCAGCTCCATGAACTGGTCTACCAGGTTGACAAAGTCAGCCACGGCGTACGTTTCGCGTTTCTTGCCGGATTCGCCAAAACCCCAGAAGTCGAGCGCATAGGTGCGATAGTGCCGGCCCAGACGCTCCATGGTCTCCTGCCACAGTCCCCACGACCCCAGCCACCCATGCAGCAAGACCACGGGCGTGCCCTGCCCATAGGTTTCATAGTGCACGATCCCCTGGTCAGTAGTAATCGAACTCAAGGTCTGAATCCGCGGTGCTTGCGCACCTGCAGCCGGGTGGATGGCAGCCACACAAACGGCTGCGGGTGGGGGTCAGGCTTCGATCTCCGCCAGAATGCTATACAGCAGTTCCAGCAGCACATTCTTCACCGTTTCCTTGTCAATGGCTACGCAGGGCAAGAACTTCACGTTGTCGCTCCAGGCATCCTCTGTGTCCTGCTTGTTGGCGGCCACCACGTAGGGCGTGGGCGCATAGGCCTTGAAAGTTTCCAGAATGCTCTTGGCCTCGCGGAAGGTTTCGGGACGGGTGCTGTCCACCAGCACCACGAACCCCAGCATGCCCTCCGACAGAATCTCCCACATAAAATCGAAGCGCTTCTGGCCGGGTGTGCCGAACAGATACAGCACCAGATCATCATCCACCGTAATGCGGCCAAAGTCCATGGCCACGGTGGTGTTTTCTTTTACCCGCTCCGCCTCCGATGAGATCTTGCGCTCGGTGGAGACGACGTCAATTTCACTGACCGACCGGATGAACTGGGTTTTACCGGAATTGAACGGTCCGGTAACGACCATTTTGACGGTTTGCATGAGTACGCGAGACCTCCGAGCTACAGCGACCGGATGCGGGAAATAAGGCGGTTAATCAGGGATTTCTGAGCCGGCTTGCCTGCCGGCACGACGACCGGCGGTTTTGCCCCGGGCGGCGCTCCCGGCGGCCGCACGGTCTCGCCCACCGGCCGGATCAGTTCTACCAGCCCGGCCTGCAATAGACCATACACAATTTTGCGAGTCTCAAGGTCGCTCAGTTTGTTGGCCCGCGCGATCTGACGGATGGTGTTTTTGGGATTGATGAACGACACCACCCGCCACTCTTCCACGCTCAGGTTGACATCGCGCACGCTGGCGTTTGGCCGGTCGGTGAACTTCAACGCCATATCCAGACTGGGGATCTCGTCTTGAAGGTGCTCCCATTCGCGCAACCGGCGCGCGCCCTCCAGAATGATATTTTCCAGCTCCACCGGAACCGTGATTTTGTCCTCCGGCGGCAGCACGCTGGCCTCAAAACGGAACACTCCCTCCACCCACGTGAACAGCCGGTACACAATCTCCACCACGTGTTGGCGGATACTCTGAATGATGTCGCTCTGACTGACGTAGCCGGCATTGATCAGCAGCAGGCCCAATTCTTTGTCGCCGGCAGTTTCCGCCCGCCGGCGCAGCGCGCGGGCCTGCTCCTCCGACAGTTTGCCGGCCCTGTGCAAAATATCGGCCAGGGTGCCGTCTTCCCCGCCCAGGCGGGCGTAAATCAGCTTGCCCTCCTTAAACGACATCTGCGCCGCCTCAGTCGGGCCTTCGATCGTCAAAGTGCCGGTCTTGCGGGCCAGGTTGATCAGATTCAGGAGCTGGGTTGTGCTGAAATCGCGCAGATTGCCTTTAAGTGCCATTGGTTAGCCAGGCCGCGGGAGGCGGATCGTGATAACCCTGTTGCGAAGCGACGGGAAAACTGGATTATACTGCATGACGAAAATCAAGGTCAAACTTCAACATGTCGCCCGTCCGGCCCGGCCCGGCAGCGGGCGGGTTTTGTGCTAGAATGCCCGATCTTACCGCCTGTTGAAGGAAAAGATCAATGTTTGTTCGTGCCCGCAAGTCCGCTCTGATGCTGGCGCTGGCAATTGGACTGGCGGCCTGCGGCCAGTCCGCCCCGGCGACCGTTGCCCCCTCCCCCGCGACCCTGCCCCCCCCCGCCCCCACCGCTACCCTGCCGTCCCCGGCGGTCACCGTCCTGCCGGCGGCCGACCCCGCCCCCCCCTCCCGGCCGGCGCCGCCCCCGGCCCCCACCCCGGCCGGCGCCCCCACCCAGGCGCCGGCCGGGCCGCCCGGCGTCAACCCCCTCACCGGGCTGCCGGTCAGCGACCCCGCGCTGCTGGACCGCCGCCCGCTGGCTATCAAAGTCGCCAACTCGCCGCGCATCGTGCGGCCCCAATCCGGCTTGAGCCTGGCCGATCTGGTCTTCGAGCACATCGCGGAGGGCGGCAACACCCGCCTGACCGCCATTTTCTTGGGCAGCGATGCGGAACAGGTTGGCCCCATCCGCTCGGCGCGGTTGATTGATCTGGAATTGCCGGCCATGTACAAAGCGGTGTTTGCCTTCTCCGGCGCCAGCACCGGCACCCGCGACAAGTTGATCCGCGCCGATTTTGTCACCCGCGCCTTTTCCGAGATCGGCGCCGGGCCGGGGCCGTGGATGTTCCGCGTGGACCCCAACGACCTGAATGTGCTGATGGCCAACACCGCCGCCCTGGAGCAACTCTCGGTAGAGCGCGGCAACACCACCGGCCATCAGAACCTGAGCGGGTTGCGCTTCGACCCCACCCCGCCCAACGGCGGGCAGCCGGCCAACACGGTCAACCTGCACTACAGCGCCGAAACCTACAACGAGTGGCGCTTTGACCTCTCCACCGGACGCTATCTGCGCCTGGCCGACGACAAAGAGGGCGGCTACCAGCAGCTAACCGACGCCCTCACCGGCCAGCCGATCTCGGCGGCCAACGTGGCGGTAGTGTACGCCCCCGCCTTCCTGACCGATATTCTGGAGGACGATCAGGGGCTGGACCTGGCCACCGGCGCGGGCGGGCACTACGGCTTTCAGATTCAACTGTGGGGCAGCGGTCCGGCGGTGGTCTTCCGCGATGGGCTGGCCTATCCGGTGACGTGGGTGCGCTTTGGCCGCGACGGAACGCTGGGCTTTGTGGTCAGCGGCGACCAGGTTCTGCCCTTCAAGCCGGGCAACACGTGGGTGGAGCTGGTGGGCGTGAGCACGGTGCAGAACGCGGTCAACGGCGCGTGGACCTTTGAGCACAAGACTCCGTGAGGGGAGCCTGCCCACCTGCGCTCGCCGTGCTAAAATGGCCCCATGTTCCCCGAACAGTTCCATCCCTATCTGGGCCGGCTAAAAGCCATTCACCTGTTCAACGGCCTCAACGACCCGCAAATCATCGAGGTGGCCGGCATGCTGGAACCGGAAGCCCACCCGGCCGGGGAAGCGATCGTTCGCGAGGGCGAGCCGGGCGAGTTCTTTTACATTATTGACAACGGGCAGGTGAAGGTCACGCGCAAGCAAAGGGAGACAGAGACGCAGGTCGCCGTGCTGGAGCCGGGCGACTACTTCGGCGAGCAGGCGCTCACGCGCGGGCGGCCGCGCAACGCCACCGTCACTGCCATCACCGAGGTGGAATTGTTGCGGCTGAGCCGGGATGGGTTCGACACGCTGCTCAAGCGTTACCCGCAGATCAAACTCAACCTCGGCGTGACGCGCCAGAGCCGCGAACTGCAGTTGCGCCACAAGTTCGACTGGCTGGAGCCTTCGGAGGTGATCTACCTGGTCACGCGCCGGGACCGGAACGTGCTGTACGGGCGACTGCTGTGGCCCCTGCTGGGGGCCGCGCTGCTGCTGGCGGCGCTTGGTGGGCTGGCCTATTCCCGGTTCTGGCTCGGGCTGTGGCTGTGGCTGCCGCTGGCTCTGGCCGACGCTGCCTTCTTCGCCTGGCAATACGTGGACTGGTCGAACGACTTCTACATTGTCACCAATCAGCGGGTAATCTGGCTGGAGAAGATCATTGGGTTGTACGACAGCCGGCAGGAGGCCCCGCTGCGCACCGTCCTGTCGGTCACCGTCAAGAGCGATCAGGTGGGGCGCTGGCTGGGCTACGGCGATGTGCTGGTGCGCACCTTCACCGGGCTGATCACCTTCGACACGGTGCCGCACCCGGCCCAGATGGCGGCGCTGGTGGAGGAGCACTGGACTCGCACCCGCCGCAGCACGCGCCGGTCCGAGCAAGAGGCGATGAAGAACGCCATCCGCAGCCGCATCGGACTGGCGACCAGGCCGGAGCCGCCCCCGCCGGCGCCGCAACCCCGGCCGGCGCCGGGCGGCCTGAAAAAGCTGCTGGGCAACCTGTTTCTGATGCGTTTCGAAAGCGGCAATGTAGTCACCTACCGCAAACATTGGTTTGTGCTCACAGTGGCGATCTGGCGGCCCAGCGCGTTCTTGCTGCTGCTGGCCGGGCTGCTGGGACTACGGCTGGGCGGGGTGCTGGGTCAGGTCGGACTGCTCGGCATCTGTATGGGGCTGGGCGTGCTCTCGTTGCCGCTGGTTGGCTGGTGGCTGTACGAATACGTGGACTGGCGCAACGACATCTATCAGGTCACGCCCGATCAAATTGTGGACCTCTCGCGCAAGCCGCTCTCGCGCGAGGAGCGCAAGGCCGCCCCGCTGGAAAACGTGCTCAGCACCACCTATGAGCGCGAAGGCGTGCTCGGCCCGCTGCTGAACTTTGGCAATGTGGTAGCGAAAGTGGGCGTGACCGAGTTCCGCTTCGACGGCGTGTTCGACCCGGTGGGCGTGCAGCAGGACATCTATCGCCGCATCGAGGCCAGCCGCGCCCGCAAGGCCCAGGCGGAGGCCGCGAAGCGCCGCGAGGAGATCGCCGAGTGGCTGGGCGCCTACCACTCGGTGGTGAACGAACCGCCCCCGCCGCCCTCTCCCCCGCCCCCCGAACCGGCCCCCGTTGAAACCGAGGAAGAAGCCGGCCCCCAATTTGAAACCCCGGACTGGACCGATTGGATTGACTATGGCGAACCTTGAAATTATCACCCCGGACAACCCGCTGCTGCGCCGCAAGGCGCGCAAGGCGCCGCAGGTGACCCCCGAACTGGGCACCCTGATTGACGACATGATCGAAACCATGCGCGCGGCGCAGGGGGTGGGCCTGGCCGCGCCGCAGGTGGCCCGCAGCCTGCGGCTGTTTGTGGCCGAATACGCCGGACCGCCGGAAAACGAGGGCGAGCAAGGCCCGCCGCCCAGACTGTATGTGCTGATCAACCCGGAGACCGTGCGCATCTCGGATGAGATGGTGGAGGGGACGGAGGGCTGCCTGTCCATTCCCGGCTACGCCGGTACGGTGGAGCGCCACGAGGCCATCACCCTCAAGGCCCTCGACCGCCAGGCGCGGCCCTTCAGAATCAAAGCAAAAGGCTGGCTGGCGCGCATCTTTCAGCACGAGATGGATCATCTGGACGGGGTGCTGTTTATAGACCGGGCAAGCCGGGTGTGGCGGCTTGAGGACGAGGAAGAGGCCCCCCGATTGGTCGGCTGAAAACCCCTTGACGTATAGACAAACTTCGATATAATCCTGCTATCTATGTCCGGCAGAACCCTCAACCCGGTGGCATTTGCCCGCGCGCTGGCCGACGATACCCGCCAGCAGATCATGGGCCTGTGCTGCTGCCGCTGGCGCTCGGTAGGCGAGTTGACCGAGGCCCTGGCGGTGGCCCAGCCTACCGTCTCGCACCACCTTGCCATCCTGCGCGAGGCCGGGCTGGTGCAGCAGCGCAAGGACGGCAAGCAGACCTTCTACACCCTGAACCAGGACCGGGTGGCCTTTTGCTGCGGCCAGCTCATGCTCAAGTTTGCCCCGGAGGCCGAAACCACGGCCGCCGTGCAGGAGCTGGTTTGAGGCCTCTTTTTTTAACCGGATGCATAGACAACTATCTATATAAAGGAGACTTACCCAATGACCAACCCCCTCACTCCCGAGCAGATTCACGGCGCGGTGCGCGAGCACTACGCCGGACGGGCACGCCAGGTGGCCTCCGGGGCGGATTGCTGCGCCCCGGCCGCCGGCTGCTGCTCTCCCAACTACGCCGACGTCACCCTGCTGGACCTGCCAACCTCGGTGACCGATCTCTCGCTGGGCTGCGGCGACCCGGTTTCACAGGCCGCCCTGCGCTCCGGCGAGGTGGCCCTCGACCTCGGCTCGGGCGGCGGCATTGACTGTTTCCTGGCCGCGCGCCAGGTCGGCCCGGCCGGCCGCGTGATCGGCGTGGACATGACCGACGAGATGCTGGCCCGGGCCAGGGCCAACGCCGCAAAGCTGAACGCAGCCAACGTAGAGTTCCGCCGCGGTCAGATTGAGGCCCTGCCGGTGGACGACGCCAGCGCCGATGTGATCCTCTCCAACTGTGTGATCAACCTCTCGCCGGACAAGCCGCAGGTCTTCCGCGAGATGTACCGCGTGCTGCGCCCCGGCGGGCGGGTATCGGTCTCCGACATTGTCACCCGCGGGCCGATGGCGCCGCTGGTTGCCAGCGGGCTGCAAGCGTGGGCCGCCTGCGTGGCCGGCGCCCTGCCGGCGGAGGAGTACCGCGCCGGGCTGGAGGCCACCGGCTTTGTGGACGTGGCCGTCACGCCCCGAGAGGGTGGGGTGAGCGGGCTGCTGGCGCGTTTCCCATTGGGGACCCCCTTCTCGGCGCTGATCACCGCGCGCAAGCCGTAGCCGGGGCATCCCCCGTCCTCCCGTAGCCGGGGCATCCTCCATCCTCCCGTAGCCGGGGCATCCTCCATCCTCCCGTAGCCGGGGCATCCCCCATCCTCCCGTAGCCGGGGCATCCCCAT
>CAYZNA010000011.1:0-3859 GCA_964478665.1 uncultured Anaerolineales bacterium | reverse complement strand
CATGCCCCGGCGTTCCTCATGCCCCGTTCCCGCAGATGGCGGCAGATCGCCCATCCTCCGCGCCCCTGCCCCCCGGTTGCGCGCTTGCCACGGTTGATTTACAATCGCCGCCAGCCAGCCGGGGAAGCAGGGGAACCCGGGAGACAAACAGTTCAAGGAGGAGACAAACCATGCTCAAGGAATTCAAGGCCTTCGCCATGCGCGGCAACGTGGTGGATATGGCGGTGGGCCTCATCATTGGCGCGGCCTTTGGCGCCATTGTGGCGTCGCTGGTCAAAGACGTGCTCATGCCGCCCATAGGCCTGCTGCTGGGCGGCATAGACTTTGCCAACCTGTTCTGGCTGCTCAAGGCCGGCGCCTCGGCCGGGCCGTACAGCTCGCTGGCCGATGCGCAGGCCGCCGGCGCGGTGACCATCAATTATGGGGTGTTTCTCAACACCGTCATCAGCTTCCTCATTGTAGCCTTCGCCGTGTTCCTGCTGGTTCGGGCCATCAACCGGATGCACAAGGAAGAGCCGGCCGCGCCGCCCGCCGCGCCGACCACCAAAGAGTGCCAGTTCTGCTACACCACCATCCCACTCAAGGCCACCCGCTGCCCGCACTGCACCTCGCAGCTTGAGGGGGCATAACGCGCGCCGGCCGGGGAGTTTCCAGAAAAGGCAGTGTGGGCAGGGGCGAACGCCCCTGCCCACACTGCCTTTTCGGAGATTTCCTTCCCCTGCCGGGGGAACAATCACACCAGCAGCCTGCTCACCGGCACGGCCCACACCTGCGGCCCCAGCCGCTCCAGGGTATCGCCGCGATATACCACCAGCCCGCCGCGCCACTGCGAGGCCAGTGCCGCGCCGATGTCGCGCAGTCCGCGCCAGTCGCCCCGCCCCAGGCGCGCAGCCGACTTGATTTCCAGCCCCCACACGCCGTGAGATGTGCTGATCAGCAGGTCCACTTCCAACCCGGAGCGGGTGCGATAGAAGGCCAGTTCTGCCGCGCGCTCCAGGGTCTTGATCCACTTGTAGATTTCGGTCACCACCAGCGTCTCAAACAACGCGCCGGTGACCGGCCCGAAGTATTGGGATTGCTGGCGCAGCAGGCCCACGTCCAGCCAGTAAACCTTTGGCGTCTTGATGATGCTGCTGGTCAGGTTCGCGGCAAAGGGCGGCAACAACAGCGCCTGATACGAGAGCCGCAAGTACTCTACGTAGCGGCGGGCAGTGCTGGCGCTCAGGCCGGCGTCTCGCGCCAGTTCTGAGTACGAGAGCAACTGCCCCGAACGCAAGGCGCACAGCCGCTGGAAGCGATGAAAAGGCATCAGGTCGGTCAAGCGAGCCAGGTCGCCCAGGTCGCGCTCGAGATAGGCTGTCGCGTAAGAACTCAGCCACTTGCGCCGCTCGGCATCTGGCAGGGGCAGCAACGCCGGCATGCCACCCCACGCCAACAGGTGCTCAATCGCCTGCGCGCCCCGGTTGTTGGCCTCGCCTATCTGCACGTTTGGCAGGGGCGCCAGCAAGTCATCCGCGCTGCCGGGAGCCGCCAGCAGTTGATCCAACAGTGGCATCGGGGCGGGAGCAGAGGCCGGGGCAGCCAGTTCGCTCGCCATCAGGGGCCACAGCTCGTAAACAAAGGCCCGCCCGGCCAGGGTCTCGCGCACGCGCTGCAACATTAGAATCTGCGATGAACCGAGAAGCACCGTGGTCGAGATCTGACCGGCATCAAAGGCATACTTCACCTTGTCAAATACGCCTGGCACCTTCTGCGCCTCGTCAAGGACCGCCGGGCCGATGGCCTGCGCCCAGGCGTCGGTGCGTATCTGCTGGACCAGCTCGCGCTGTTCAATCGCATCGAAGCTGAGGTAGTTCAAGTGCGGAAAGATCACACGGGCCAACGTGGTCTTTCCGGTCTGCCTGGCTCCGGTGAGAATAAGCAGGCGGGGAACGGTCGTAGGAGCAGCCAACGGGCGACTGAGGAAGCGGAATTTCTGCTCTTCTGTTCTCATCATGGATGATTATACTGTATTTTCGTGCTGCTGATGAACGTATTCATAGCATACAGGCAACCGCCGGCGACACTCACGCGCTGCGTGCGCATGCGAAACCTCTCGGGCAGGGTCCCCGCAAACAGAGAGGGGGGGCGAGCGCACGCCGACCCCCCTCTCTGTTTGCGGGGATCTCTGTAACCCGTATGAGCACACCGCGCCGGCCGCGATGCTGGTGCCGTGGATCACGCGTGCTATAATCTGACCCGCGTCGAGTGATCGGGGCAAGTCGCGGCGGCTGGGAGGCATCGGGATGCTGCTAAGCAATCGTAAAAGAATAAGTTCCGTCAAGACCCTGAGGGTCTTCGAGACCCTCAGGGTCTGACAATCCGCTCACCCCGAGTGACCCGATGAACAGCATCCCGTCTTCAGACTCAAAAGCCGTGCAGGTATACGACGCGCTGCTGGACCTCTACGGCCAACCCCGCCGTACGGGCGACCCGCCGGGTCGCCCCGACCCGCTGCCCCCGCTGGACGAGCTGGTCTCCACCATCCTCAGCCAGAACACCAACGACACCAACCGCGACGCGGCCTTCCACGCCCTGCGGGAACGCTTCCCCACGTGGCAGGCGGTGCGCGACGCCCCGCCCGAAGCGGTGATCGCCGCCATCCGCCCGGCCGGGCTGGCCAACCAGAAAGGCCCCCGCATGCAGGCTGCCCTGCGGGCCATCACCGCCGAGCGCGGCGAACTCTCGCTCGACTTTCTGCGCGACCTGCCGCTGGAACAGGCCCGCGCCTGGCTCACCCGCTTCAACGGCGTTGGCCCCAAAACCGCCGCCATCGTGCTGCTGTTCTCGCTGGGCATGCCGGCCTTTCCGGTGGACACCCACGTGTACCGCGTGACCGGCCGCCTGGGCCTGCGCCCGGAGAGCATGAGCGTGGAGCAGGCCCACACCCACCTGGAAGCGCTGTTCCCGCCCGAAACCTATTACACGGCGCACCTCAACCTGATTGCCCACGGGCGGCAGGTCTGCCACGCGCGCAAGCCGGCGTGCGAGCGCTGCGGGCTGAGGGCGATGTGCGCATTTGTGGCAGCCGATGCCTGAGACCGCCCCCCTCGCCCCCTCCCTCGCCAACCTGCGCCAGGCCCTGCGCATCATCCTGGAAGGGGCCGGCCCGAGCGGCCCGCTGGCCGAGGCCGCCCGGCGCGCTTCGCTGGAGGTGGAACGGCTGGCTGCCCATCTCGACGAGCGCCGCGAGCGCGAGCGCCTGGTCGCGCTGTACGAGGTCTCGCGCGCCCTCGGCGCCTCCCTGCAACTGGAGGAAGTGCTCAATGCGGTGATGGACGCCGTGATCCAGCTTACCGGAGCGGCGCGCGCTTTCCTCATGCTGCTGCGCGAGGGTAGCGATGCGCTGGACCTGCGCGCCGCGCGCAACTTCGAGCGCGAGAACCTTGAGCAGAAGGATATGGAAGTCAGCCGGACGGTGCTGCAGCAGGTGGCGCGGAGCGGCGAGCCGGTGGTGACCACCAACGCCCAGGAGGACCCGCGCTTCTCGCAGGCCAGTTCGGTGGCGCTCTAC
This sequence comes from uncultured Anaerolineales bacterium, assembly GCA_964478665.1. Lineage (GTDB taxonomy): Bacteria > Chloroflexota > Anaerolineae > Anaerolineales > CAYZNA01 > CAYZNA01. The sequence goes on along the minus strand of CAYZNA010000011.1, from coordinate 306 downwards.
GGCCTGCGCTCCATCGCCTGCGTGCCGCTGCGCGCCCGCGGGCGGGTGCTCGGTGTGATCTACGTGGATAACCCCATCCAGCACGGCCTGTTCGCCGAGCAAGACCTCGAGCTGTTCGCCGCCTTCGCCAGTCAAGCCGCGGTCGCCATCGAAAACGCCCGCCTGTACACCCTCACCGATCAGGCCCTGCGCGCCAGGGTGGAGGAACTGGAAACCTTGCGGCGCCGCGACCGCGAGCTATACGAGGCAGTCGCCGCCGCCCTGGCGCCCCAACTGGAATCCCGCGCCCAAACCCTGACCCTGGCC
>CAYZNA010000010.1:19450-26638 GCA_964478665.1 uncultured Anaerolineales bacterium | reverse complement strand
GGGAGGATCTCCGAGGTGGGCTAGGATATGAGGGCGCGGGGGGGGGCGGCCGATGGGGAGGGCGTAGCCCAGGGGCAGCAGCAGCGCGAAGGCAGCAAAGCCAACCAGCGCCGGCGAGGCCAGGCGGGCGGCGCGCGGGCTGACCCCGCTGCGCAGGTTGTCCAGCCCGCAGGCGGCCAGCACGGCCAGCGCCAGCAGCGCCGCGAACAGCGCGCGCGCCGGAACCCGCAACAGGGAGAAGCCCGGCAGCAGCCGTACCGCCAGCGGCTGAAGAACCCCGGTCGGGCCGAGGGAAAAGCTGAGGGTCAGGGCAAGGGTCAGGGCGAAGAAAAAGGCCGGGCGGCGCCCCCCGGGCGGGTCCTTCGACGGGCGCAGGAAAGCGCTCCCGGCCAGGAGCACAGTCGCCACGCCAGGGTACAGCAGGTATTCGTAGAATCCGCCCGGATCGGCCAACAGCAGCCCGAGCAGTTGCAGGGGCGGCAGGGAGTAGGCAGCAGTCTCCGCCGGAGTGAGCGCGGCGCGGGTGGAGTGGGCGGCGAACTCAACCAGCGGCAGGGCCAGGGCGGCGCTCAGGGCCAGGGCAAAGGCGCCGAGGGCCAGCAGCGGGCGGGGGTCGCGGCGGCGGGTGAAGTAATAGCCGAACGCCAGAGCGCCGGCAAAGGGCGCCCAGCGCGGGTCGGCGAGGAAGATCAGCGCGAGGGCGGCCCCGGCCAGCGCGCCCCGGCGGAAGCTATCCGCGCGGTGGACCGCCAGCAACAGCCACGGCGTCCAGCACGCCGCGAAGACCAGCGAGACGTGCCCGGCGCCGATGTGGGCGGCCAGTTTGGGGGCGCCGGCGAAGGCCAGCCCGCCGAAGAAGGCCGCGCCGGGGGAGAGCGCCAGCGCGCGCAGAAAGCGATACAGCCCCCAGCCGGCCCACGCGAGGTGCAGCGCAAAGAGCAGGTTGAAGCCGAGGGCCAGCGGGAGAAAGGGCAGCGCCAGGGGCCAGTCGGGGGGGTAATACAGCCCGGCCAGCGGGTCGGCGGCAAAGGGTTGGCCGCCGAGCTGGTCCGGGTTCCACAGCGGAACGCGGCCGGTTTCGGCCAGGCTGCGGCGCAGGAATTCGGCGTTTGGCCAGTGGCTGATGGTGAGGTCGGAGTAGTCCGCGCCGGGGCGGTAGGCCAACGCGGTGGGCTGCAACAACGCCAGCGGCCACAGCCACAGGAACGCCAGAAGCAGAAAAGCGGGGGGAATGAGACGGGAGTGGGGCAAGGCGTTGTCCGGCCGGCGAAAAGCGATTATACTGTCGGAGCGAATTCAAGGAAATCAAGGAAATCGAGGAACCCCGGAATGTTGGTCGCTGCGCCCGCCCCCGAACAGGAAAGACTCATCACCGGCGAAGAACTGCTGGCGATGGGTGACATCGGCCCATGTGAACTGATTGATGGGAGGATCGTGTACATGAGTCCGACAGGCAGCCCTCACGGAGACATCGAAGCGAACATCGCGCGCGAATTGGGGAACTTCGTAAAGCAATACAGACTGGGCCGGGTGAAGTCCGGCGAAGTGGGCGTGTACGTTCGCCGCAACCCGGACCGCGTGCGGGGCGCCGACGTTTTATTCATCTCCCACGAACGGCAGGCGCGCGCCCGGCCACAGGGTTATCTGGACGTTGGCCCGGAACTGGTGGTGGAAATCCTCTCGCCGGATGATACCATGTCCGGTATGATGTCAAAACTGCGCGACTACTTCCAGGTCGGGGTGCACGTGGTGTGGGTGGTGGACCCGGACGACGAGAGCCTGTACGTGTACCGCGACCTCGACGATGTCAGTCATTACGGCAAAGACGATACTCTGACTCTGGATGACGTTCTGCCCGGCTTCAGCACGCCGGTGGCCGAGTTCTTCGCGATCTGATCGGGCAGCGCGTAGATCGCCACTTCCTGCGCCTGATACACCGGCCGCAGGCCGCTCACCGGCAACAGCCCCCCCGGCGCCAATTCGCGCGGGCCGACAAAGACATAGCTCACGCCCTGCGAGCGGATCAGCGCTTCGGCCCCGGCCTGCGTTTCGTCCGGGCCAAAGAAGGCCAGCACGGCGCGCTCCTTTTGCGCCGCGTCCACCGTCTCGAAGGGGTGGCCGTACACCACCCGCCGCCCGCTGCGGGCCGGGATAAACAGCCCGGTCTCCGGGGCGGCGAGGATTATCGCTCCGGGCGGGGTTTGCGCGGCCAGCCACTGCATCCCGGCGGCCTCCCCGGCGGTCAGGTACAGGGCCGGGTCGTGGGTGCGGACTCCGTGCAGGCCGGCCATCAACACCAGCAAATTGGTGGGGAGGCCCAGGCAAAGGGCCAGCGTGGCCGCCAGCCGCCAGCGACCGGTTGCCAGCCGCAGGCCGCCAATTGCCAGCGCCGCCAGCGGGAAGTATAGCCCGAGGGTCAGCCGGCGCTGGAGCGGAAACGGGGCGTACAGCGCCAGCCCATTGAGAACCACCCACAGCACCACAAACCGGCCGCCCGGCTCCGGGCGGCGCAGCGCATCCAGCGCGCCGGGCAGTGCCAGAAGCAGCAGCGGGCCGTAGGCAATCAGGTAATCCCAGACCGGCGGGGAAGGGGTTTGATTCTGGGCCGACCACGCCGCCAGGGTCGGGTTATCCTGCGTTGCCAGATAGGCGTTCAGCAGCCAGGGCAGGGCGGCGGCGGCGAAGAGGAGGGGGGCAGGGGGCAGGGGGGCAGGGGGGCAGGGGGGCAGGGGGCGGGGGGCGTGGAGCGGGGGGCGCGGAGCGGGGGGCGAGAATCGTGAATCGTGAAGCGTGAATCGTGGTGCGTGAGTGGGGAATCGTGCAGCGTGAGCGGTTGGGCAGGTTGAGGAGCAGCCAGCCGGCGAGGATCAGGCCGGTGGTGAGCAGGGCGAAGGGGAGCAGCAGGCCGAGGGCGGTAGTGGCCCCCAGCAGGATCGCTGCTCTTCTGGCACCAATTGCGCCAAATTTGCGAATCCGGGTTGGGGGGCTGTAGGGCAAGTTTTCAACTTGCCCGGCGTTGGAGGCCGAGTCCTGTATGGGTGGCAGGGGGACCGCGGCCATCAGAATCCACAACTCCGCAGCCTGGGCCAGCGGGAAGTGGGGATTGGCGTACAGCGATAGGAAGGGGATGGCCTCCGCCACCCACAGATCGCTGGTGAAGCGCCCGGCCAGGGTTGCCATCCAGCCGAAGCCGGAGCCGAGGGCGACCAGCAGCCACAGGGCCAGCCGCCAGCGCGGGCCGGCGGTGAAGCGGGCTGCGAAGGGGTAGGCGGTAACCAGCAACAGCGCGCCCCCGAAGACGCGCGCGGCGTGGAAGGTGAAAGGGATGGTCAGCCCCAGCCAGCAGGCGAGGTGGCCGAGGAAAAGATAGAAAGTGAAAAGAAAGGCGCCCGCGCCCGGCTCCACGCTGTAGGGCAGGGTGAACAGCCACTCGCCGCGATAGCCCTCCTGCATCTTGGCGAAGTACGAATTGCCGTCTGCCGGGTTAAGCAACAGGCCGTTGAAAACATAGTCGGGCGGCTGACCGGCATACGCCAGCAGATAGGGCGCGGAGGTGAAGAGTAGAATAACGGCGCTGAGCATCGCCACCCACCGCCACTCGCGAGGCGAAATCATGGGGGCAATTTTACCCGATTTGCCCCTTGCCTTCTCCCCTACTATAATCACTCCCCATGAGCCGCGCCGGAAGTCTGTACCGTTTGCAGGAAACTGATACGGCGCTCGACGCCGCCCGCGGGCGTCTGGCGCAGGTCGAGGCCCTGCTGGCCGACCACGCCGCCGAGGAGCGCGCCCGCGCCGAACTGGCCGCCGCCGAGGCCGGGGGCCACGCCGCGCGCCGCGCCAGCCGCGAGGCCGAGGCCGAAGTGCAGGCAGTGGCCCAGAAATACCAGGCCACCCAGAAACGACTGTACAGCGGCGCGGTGAAGAACCCCAAAGAACTGCAGGACATGCAGGCCGAATCCGCCGCGCTCACCCGCCGCCGGGCCGTGCTGGAAGACGAACAACTGGAGGCCATGCTGGCGGTGGACACGGCGGAGGCCGGCATCGCCCAGGCGCGCGCGGCGCTGAGCGCCGCCGAAGCAGCCCACGCCATCCTGAACACCGAGCTTCAGGCCGAGAAAGCCGGCCTGCTGGCCGAGGTCCGCAAGCGGGAAACTGAGCACGAGGCAGTCGAGGCCCAGGTTGGCGCCGAGGACCGCGCCGCGTACGCCCGCCTGCGGGCGAGCAAGCGCGGGATGGCCGTCAGCCGGCTGGAGGAGGGCGCGTGCAGCGCCTGCGGCGTGGCCCCTTCGGCGCAGCGCGTGGCCAGCGCCCGGAGCCAGAACGACCTGGTCCGCTGCGGCAACTGCGACCGCATCCTGTACGCACTCTGAGAGCGCAAACGTGAGATTCGACCTGCTCTCCTTCCTTGCCGGCTTTGTCGCCGCCGCGCTGATCGCGCTGGCGATCTTCGCGCTGAGAGCGCGCATCCGCGCCGGGTTGGAGGCGTTGCGCGGGCGCTGGCGGTCGCTGCGGGAGAGCCTGACCGGCGGCGCCGACCGCCGCCAGCGCGCGGACGTGCTGCGCCAGGCCGACGCCTCCCACCTGGCGGCGCCCCTCTTCCCGCTGGACCGGGTCCTGATCCCGCCCCGGCTGCTGATCGCGCCGTACGGGCGACCCGGCGGGTCACCCCTACCTGCCGCCCCGGAACCCCACCCCACCGACCTGATCCCCTACATGCCGGACTGGCCGCAATTGGCCGCGGCTTACCGGGCCCCCACCATGAGCCTGGAGCAGGCATTGCGCGGGGAGGCCAACCTGTTGTTCACCGGGCGCCCGGGAGCGGGCAAAACCGTCTGCCTGGCGCTGATCGCCGCCCGCGCCGCCGCCGCAGGTCCGGCCTTCGGCGGGGAGGCGCGCACCCCGCTCTTTGTGCACGCCGGAGACCTTGCCCTGCCGGGGTCGCCAAAGGGGACGCTGGCCGACCCGCTGATCGCCGCCGCGCGGCAGCGAGCCTCCACCCTGGCGGCCTCTGCGCTGCCGGCCTTCCTGCAAACCCGGCTCAAGTCTGGCCACGCCCTGCTGCTGCTGGACGGGCTGGACGAACTCCCCCGCCAGCAACTGGCCGAGGTGGCGGACTGGCTGGGGCGCTTCATGGCCGCTTACCCGGGCAATCGCATCCTAGCCGCCGGCCCGCCCCTCGGCTTTGCGCCGCTCAGCCGCCTGGGGTTTGTGCGCCTGGCCCTGGCGGCGTGGACCGAGGACGACCACCGCCGGTTTCTGGCGCAGTGGGGCGAAGCGTGGCAGGGCGCATACCCGGACGCCTCCCGGCAGCCCGCCGCCCCCGTGGACTCGGTGATTCTGACCGGCTGGCTGAGCGCCGGCAACGCCGGACGCACGCCGTTGGAGGCCACGCTGCGCACATGGGCAGCCTACGCCGGCGACGTGCGCGGCACCCGCCCGGCAGACGGGGTGGAGTCGTACGTGCGCCGCCGCTTCCGCCATCCGGCTGCCCGTCTGGCGCTGGAAACGCTGGCGGTGGAACAGGTTTTGCGCGAGGAATTCGGCCTCGCCAACGCCGCCGCGGTGGAACTACTGCGCCCGCTGCTGCCCGCGCTACGCGAAGCGTGGAAGGCCGACGCGCAGGACCTGTTAATTGATCTGGTGGATCGCGGTTTGTTGGTCAAGCATCAGGGCGAGCGCTACAGCCTGCATCCGGCCCTGGCCGGTGTCTTGACCGCCAGCGCCTTGCTGGCCGGCCACAAGCCGGAATTGCTGGCCCGTGACTACAGCCCGGGCGCCGCGTGGCAGGAGGCCCTGCCCCACTTTGCCGCACAGGCCGACCCCGGCCCGCTGGTCAATCGCTGGCTGAACGGGCCGGCGGAGGTCTTCCCGGACTGCCTGCTGTGCGCGGCCGGTTGGCTGCGCGACGCCCCGCAAAACGCCCGCTGGCGCTCGGAGGTCCTGCGAAGACTGGCCCAGGCGTTGCTCAATCCGGACTCCGCCGGCGGGCTGCGCGGGCGGGCTGTGGCGGCCTTTTTCGCCGCGCGCGAGGCCAACGCCGCGCAGCTTTTCCGGCAGGCGCTTGGCGCGCCGGACCATCGGAGCCGGCTGTTCGCTGCGCTGGGGCTGGGGGCGCTGCGGGATAGTTCGGCGGTGACCCTGCTGGCGCGCCGGCTGAGCGAGGACCTGCATGAAGTGCGCCGGGCTGCCTGTCTGGCGCTGGCCGCCATCGGGACCGGGCCGGCGGTGGAGACCCTGGCTCAGACCCTGTTGACTGCTGGCGAAGAGGCACGCCGCGCGGCCGCCGAGGCCCTGGCTTTCCACCGTGCAGAGGGTCACACCCTGCTACAGGAGGCCCTGGCCGAGCCGGATTTGCTGGTCCGCAGGGCGGCCATTTACGGCTTGCGTTGGGTGGATGAGGCGTGGGTGGGACCGGCGCTGCGCGAGGCGCAAATGCACGATAGCGAGTGGATCATCCGCAGCAGCGCCGAGGAAGTTTTGCAGAAGCGGGCCAACCTGGTGCCGCCTGCCCCCGCGCCGCCCGTCCCACCCCACGAGTTGAGCTGGTTGCTGGCCTTCGCGGCAGCGCGCGGCACCGGGGTCCCGCCCGGCCCGCCGGCCATTGCCATGTTGGTCCGGGCCAGCCGCGAGGGCACGGCAGAAGAGCGCGCCGCGGCAGTGCAGGCCCTGGGCGCGCCAGGCGTGGAGGGGATGGTGGAGGCATTGTACCGGGCACTGGCGGACCCGGACCCCGAAGTGCGCGACCTGGCGTTCGACGCCGTAGCGGAGACTGCCGCCGCCCTTGGCCAGCGGTTGCCTCCGCCGAAATCCCAGGGGTCTGCGCCTGGCTAGCGCCGGGCGCGAGGGCGCGGGTTCTGCCCCAGACGAGCCAGGATGCGCTGCTGCACGGTGGCGGCATCCAACCCCATCACGGTAATCAACTTGTCGCGGCTGCGCTCCCCGGCCACAATCTCAAGGTCGCGGGCGCGCACCTCCAGCGTGGCTGCCAGCAGATCGAGCAGCGCCTCGTTGGCGGTGCCCTCCACTGCCGGGGCGGCCACTTTGACCTTGAGGGTGCCGTTGTCCATCAGCCCCACCAGTTTGTTAGCCCGGGCGTTGGGCGTCACGCGCACAGTGATGGCCGCCCCGGCCTGCGCTTCACGGAACTGTATCTGGCGCACGCTTCTCCTCCCCGGCGTCTCAGCC
>CAYZNA010000010.1:11652-19440 GCA_964478665.1 uncultured Anaerolineales bacterium | reverse complement strand
CACAGAAACTAAAACCTGTTGGACAATCTGCAGCAGGACCAGCAGCACAATCGGGCTGAAATCAAGCATCCCGGTCTGGGGCAAAATGCGCCGGATCGGGGCCAACATCGGCTCCACAATCGAGTCCAGAAAGCTGCGTAACGGGTGATAGGGGTCGCGGATAAACCAACCCAACAGCACATCAATAATCACCGTCCACGTCAGAATATCGAATATAATCGCGACGATCGAGATCAGACCAGGCATCAGTTTCGCTCTCCAAAAATGGCCCGCCCCACGCGAATCAGGGTGGCGCCCTCTTCTATTGCCAGCTCAAAGTCATCGGTCATGCCCATGGAAAGCTCGCGCCAGCCCGCCCCGGCTGTGCCGGTCGGGCCGGGGTCGCCGGCCGGGCAGCGACGGGTCAGAAAGTCGCGCAGGCGGCGCAAGCTGGCAAAGGCGCCGCGGATGACCTCGGGCGGCGCGAGGTAGGGCGCCATGGTCATCAATCCGCGCAGCTCCAGCCCGGGCAGCGCCGCCAGCGCCTGCCACTCCGGCAGCCAGTCCTCCCACCGGGCGGGGTCCCCGGTCAGGTAGCCGGCCTTGCCGGCCTTCCCGGTGAGGTTGCATTCCAGCAGCACTGGCAGCCGTCGCCCGGCCTCGACGGCAAAGCGATCCAGCCGCCGGGCCAGCTTCATCGAATCCAGCGAGTGGAGCAGTGCGAACCCCCCGCCAGCGATCTGGCGCGCCTTGCGGCTCTGCACGTGGCCGATCATGTGCCAGACCGGCCCCGGCCCCACCGCGGCCATCTTAGGCAGGGCCTCCTCCACCCGGTTCTCGCCAAAGTCGCGCAGGCCCAGTGCCATCGCTACGCGCACTACTTGCGGCGAGTGGGTCTTGCTGACGGCGATCAACCGCACTTCGTCCGGGTCGCGGCCGGCGCGGCGGGCGGCGGCCGCCATGCGCTCGCGCACCCGCGCCAGGTTCTGTTCCAGGGCCGCCAGGCCGGCGTCGCTCACAGCAGGGCCAGCACGACGCCAGAGCGACCGGTGCGGCCGCGCTCGGCGCGATGAGAGAAGTAGTCCCGAACGTTGCAGGCGGTGCAGACGCCGGCCACTTCAATCTGGCCCACGCCAGCCTGTTCCAGCGCCAGCCGGTTGGCGGCCCACAAGTCAAGGTGCAGCGCGCCGTTGGGCCGGTGAAAAAGCGCCGGCCACTCCGCCGGAAAGGCAGCCTGCACCTGCGCGATCACCTCCGGCCCGACCTCGTAGTGATCGGGGCCAATGGAGGGGCCGATTCCGGCCAGCAGGTCGGCCGGGTGGGAGCCGTAGGCGGCGGTCATGGCCCGCACCCCGGCAGCCGCGGCCCGCAGCACGGTCCCCTTCCAGCCGGCGTGCACCAGCCCGACCGCGCCCCGGCGGGGGTCGTACAGCAGCACCGGCACGCAGTCGGCAAAACGCATCAGCAGGGTGACCTCGCGGCGGTCGGTAATCAGCCCGTCCGCCTGCAGTTCGGGGGTGAGGCCGCGCTGGGGCCGGTCGGCGCGCAGCACGCGATCAGAGTGCACCTGCCACACGTCGGCCATGCTCTCCGGGTCGCGGCCCAGCGCGGCGAAGGCCCGGCGGCGGTTGGCCCCGGTGTGCTTGCGGGTATCCCCGGTAGAAATGCCAAAGTTGAGCGAGGCCCACGGCGCCGGGCTGACTCCGCCGTGGCGGGTGAAGGCCGCGTGGGCCAGTTCCGGGCGGCGGAAAGAATCGAATTGGAAATAGTGCAGGGGGGCAGGGTGCGGGGCGGTCATCGGGCGGAGTGTACCACGCGGCGAAAAATCAAACAACCCGGCACTTGACGATATTCGGCAAATGACTCATCAACGAAGATGTGCGGCATTCCTGCCAACCTTTGCTGCCAGCACGTCCTCAGTCTCCCGCATGGATTCTTCCATATAGGGATAGGCCAGCCAGGCGTTCATCAACCCGAACAACCCGCCGGTGAGGGTGCGCAGGAAAGGCGTACTCTCGCGCACAAACGGCAGGATGTGGTAGTTGAAGGGCCAACTGAGCAACTGCGAAAAGCCATCCACGGCGATCGGCAGAATGCCGAGCAAGACCCACCAAACCACGTGCAGCGGGCGGACCCTTACCTGGCGGCGCAAGAGGGCAAAGGTCAGGCCAAAGAGCAGCACCCCGGCGTAGATCGCCACGTCGCGCTCACAGAAGGCCACTTTGTAGCCCACCTGCGGATTCCCGATGAAAGCGCGCGCGGCCCAGTAGTCGTTCTCATCCACGCCGGTGACCTGCTGCAAAGCCTGCCAGCCCGTGCCGGCCAGGGCGCGCGGGTAGGCCGGCTGCTGGCCAAACAGGAACCACGAGCGGGTGGCGAGCTGGTGGCACATGCCGCCGTACACGCCGTAGATCAGCCGGGCCGGGCCGGTGGCGCCGGCTTTCATCAGGACCGGGGCGGCAAACGGCAGCCCGACGTACAGGAAGACGAACAGATTCAGAATCAGCAGCCAGTGGCGCGCCAGGCCGAGAATGCGGCGATCCAGCCAATCGGCGAAGCTGGCGGCCTGGCCGGTGATGGGGGAGGGAGAGGAACCGTTCACGGCACGCCGATCTGCCGCAGGTAGTCGTCAAGTTGGGCTTCGTTCATCAGCCCGATCTGCACGGCGCGGATGACGCCGGCCCGGTCCACGAAGAAGCTGGTGGGGTAGGCGCGCACCCGGTACAGGTCCTGCACTCTTGCGCCGGGGTCCAGCAGCACGTCAAAGGTCAGGCCGAGGTTCTGGGTGAAGGCGGCCACATCCGGCGCCGGCTCGTCGAAGTCCACTGCCAGCACCTTGAAGCCGTGCGAGACGGCGTATTGCTGGTAACGGCTCTGGATGGCCGGCATCTCCACGCGGCAGGGACCGCACCACGTGGCCCAGAAGTTGATCAGCAGCGGGTTGCCGCGATAGTCGCTCAGCCGGACCTGGCGGCCGTCGAGGCGCTGCAAGGCAAAATCCGGGGCCGGGGCGCCGGCCTCCGGGCGGGCATCCCCGGCAGCCGGGGCCGACGCCCCACCGGTCGCGCCCGGCAAGCCGAAGAACAGCAGCAGCCCGGCGGCGGCGCCGATCAACAGTCCGCCGAGGATCAGCAGCCAGAGAGCGGGGTGCGAGGGGGAGGTTTTCATGTGCTCCACGCCCGGCGTGGGGACGCCGGGCCTACGGTATGCCTGCGGGACGCCGGGCCTACGGTATGCCTGCGGGACGCCGGGCCTGCGGGATGCCGGGCCAGCGTCAAATGCCCAGGTTCACGAAGAAGCCAAAGCGCGCCAGGGTGGCCAGGGTGCCGCTGGCTAGCAAAATGCCGATGATAATCAACAGCACGCCGTTGGCGATGGCAAACACCCGCATCCACTTGCCGGCGCGCCGGATCCAGCGCGTGACCGGGCCGACTGCCAGCGCGGTCAGCAGGAAGGGCACCGCCAGCCCGATCGAGTAGCCCACCAGCAGATACGAGGCCCGGCCCACCCCGCTGGCGCTGAAGGCCATGGTCAGCACCGCGCCCAGCACCGGCCCCACGCAGGGCGCCCAGCCGGCGCTAAAGAACACGCCCATCAGCGCCGAGCCGGCGTAGCCCAGCCGGGGATCGGGGGCCGTCTGGCGGCGGGTATCGTAGTCCAGAAAGGGGATGCGGATCAGGCCAATGGTGTGCAGCCCGAACACGATTACCACCAGCCCGCCCACCACGGTGAGCGCCTTCTGCAGGCTGTACACCCGGCCGCCGATGGCGAAGGCGGCGTTGCCAAACAGCAGGCTGAGCAGCCCGGTGATCACGCCCAGCAGGATGAACACGATCGTAAACCCGATCACGAAAGCCAGGCCGTGGCTGAAGGTCTGCCAGCGGTCCACATCGTCCCCGACGGCAGCGCCCACCCCGACCGGGACCGGGCGCGCGCCCAGCGCCTGCCCGCTCAGGTAGCCCAGATAGGCTGGGACCAGCGAGAGCACGCAGGGCGAAAGAAACGACGCAGCGCCGGCCAGCAGGGCCAGGCCAAAACCAATGTTCTCAGGATTCATTCGTTATCCCTCTTCTATAACCACCCGCGTGCCGCCCGGCCATTGCACGGTCACATCGCCGGGAAGGTAGGGCACGGGCGGCAGCGTCCAGCGGAATAGCCAGCGGGCGTCCTCCGGTCGCATGTTGAGGCAGCCGTGAGATTTGGGGCGGCCAAAGTCGTTGTGCCAGTACGTGGAGTGAATGGCCGCGCCGTAGGAGGCAAAATACGAAACCCAGCCCACCCCTAACAGGTCGTAGCCATCGGTGGGCGTGCCGCCGACCATGTGGCGCGAGGCGCGCTTGCTCCAGATGGGGTACGAACCGGGCCGGGTCAGGCTGCCCTGGGCGTTGCCGTCCGGGTCAAAATAATCCACGCCGGAGGCCACCCGCGCCCAGAACACCTCGCTCTGGCCCTCAAATGCGCGCAGCCGCTGGCGTTTCAGGTCCACCCGGATGAGCTTGCCGTCCACCCCGGGCGAAATCGCTTCGAACTCCTGCGGCTGGATGGGGCGCAGATACTTGCCGTGGGCAAAAAGCCGCACGTCGCTGTTCTCGTCCAGAATGCGGTACCAGACCTCCCCATCCGGGCCAACGGCAATGCCGTCCACTTTGAGTACCATCGCATAGTACAGCCGATAGCGGCTCTCGGCGACCGGATCGGGGGCCAGGCGACCCTCTGCGTAGGGCGCGGAGCACTCGGTCCACAGCCCGCCGGGCGGCAGTTCGCGCAGCGGCTGGTTGAGCAGCGGCCGCACCGGCTGGACCAGCGAGGAATAGACGAAACCGTCCGGCGTTTCCACCCATACGTGGTTGTGGGGGAACCAGCCTTTGCCCACCACTTCCTGCACCACGCGCACCACCTCATCCCGGAGCAGCCAGCCTACGCGGGCGCCGTCCGGGTGCGGCCGGGACATGAGCTGCGCCTGGGGGGCGGTGATGCGCCCCAACCGGTTGGGTTCCCCATTCGGCTGGAGCGCCCACCAGTCCTCTGGCGGCAGGTCGAGGCGTTTAACGTTGAACGTTCCCCCCTCCGGGGACTTCGCAACGTTGAACGTTCCCCCCTCCGTGGACTTCGCAACGTTGAACGTTCCCCCCTCCGGGGACTTCGCAACGTTGAACGTTAAACCGGCAGACCCGGCGAGGGCGGCTCCGGTCAGTTTGAGGAAGCTGCGGCGAGAGAGCATGGGTGGCAGAGGATTCCGGTGGGGATCTGGCGGAGAGCGCTTCGGGCGCGAGCGCGCGCCTGCCCCGGCCCCAGAGTCCCTATGTTACCCTGAGTGAGGAGGTCTGGCAAGGAGGTTTCGCTGCGCGCAAACCGTTCAACGTTCAACGTTCAACGTTAACCGAGTGTCCTCGCAGGCGCAGGCTGTTGCTGACCACAAAGATCGAACTGAAGGCCATCGCTCCGGCAGCCAGTATCGGGTTGAGGAAGCCCGCGGCCGCGGCGGGGATCAAGATCACATTGTAGAAGAAGGCCCAGAACAGGTTTTGCTTGATGGTGCGCATGGTGGCCCGGCTGAGGCGGATGGAGCGCGACACGCCGCGCAGGTCGCCGGAGATCAGGGTGACGGGCGCGGCGGCCATGGCCACGTCCGTGCCGGTGCCGATGGCGATGCCCACGTCGGCCTGGGCCAGCGCCGGGGCGTCGTTGATGCCGTCCCCGACCATGGCCACCACCCGGCCGGCGCCCTGTAGCTTCTTGACCTCGGCGGCCTTATCGCCGGGCAGCACTTCCGCTAGCACGCGATCCACGCCCACCTCGCGGGCGATGGCCTCGGCTGTGGCGCGGTTGTCGCCGGTGATCATCGCCACTTCCAGCCCGAGGGCGTGTATCTCGGCGATGGCCTCTTTCGAACCGTCCTTGACCACGTCCGCCACGGCGATCACCCCGGCGACTGCCCCGTCCACCGCGGCCAGCATGGCGGTCTTGGCCTCGCCCTGCAGGCGGGCATAAGTCGACTCCAACCCGTTGAGCGCGAGGCCGCGCGCTTGCATCATGCGCAGGTTGCCCACCAGCACTGCATGGCCCTCGACTTCGGCCTCGATCCCGTGCCCGGACTCGGCGCGAAAGCCTGACGGCTCGGCCAGCTCCAGCCCGCGCGCTCCGGCGGCGGCCACAATGGCCTCGCCCAGCGGGTGCTCGCTGCCCTTTTCGGCGGAGGCGGCGAGGCGGAGGAGGTGAGATTGGAGATTAGAGATTGGGGATTGGAGAACGGAAGTCCCCTCTCCCCAATCCCCAATCCCCAATCCCCAATCCCCAATCTCTATGTCGGTGACGGCCGGCTGGCCCCTGGTGATGGTGCCGGTCTTGTCCAGCACCACCGTGCTGATCTTGCCGGCCCGCTCCAGCGCCTCGCTGCTGCGGAACAGGATGCCGCTTTCCGCACCTCTGCCGGTGCCCACCATCACCGCGGTGGGCGTGGCCAGGCCCATGGCGCACGGGCAGGCAATCACCAGCACGGCCACGGCGTTGATCAGCGCGCGCTGCAGCAGCACGCTGGTCGCGCCCTCCCCGCTGAGGAAGAACCAGCCCAGAAAGGTGAGCGCGGCAATGGCGATCACCGCCGGCACGAACACCGCCGAGACCTGATCGGCGAGGCGCTGCACCGGGGCCTTGCTGCCCTGGGCCTCCTCCACCAGCCGGATGATCTGCGCCAGCGCGGTTTCCCGGCCCACCTTCGTGGCCTCGAAGCGGATCAGCCCCTGCTTGTTGAGGGTGGCGCCAATCACTTTGTCGCCGGGGCGCTTCTCCACCGGCAGGCTCTCGCCGGTCAGCATGGATTCGTCCACCGAGGAGCGGCCCTTGATCACCACCCCATCCACCGGGAACTTCTCGCCGGGGCGCACGATCACCACGTCGCCCACGCGCACATCGTCCACTGGCACATCCTGCTCGACGCCGTCCCGCACCACCCGCGCGGTACGGGCGCGCAGCCCCATCAGCTTTTTGATGGCTTCGGAGGTGCGGCCTCTGGCGCGCGCTTCGAGGAACTTGCCCAGCACGATCAGGGTGATGATGACGGCCGAGGTTTCAAAATACAGGTGGCCGAGGGCGTAATGGAAGAACTTGCCCAGCACCAGCACGACCGCGCTATAAATGTAGGCTGTGGTCGAGCCCATGGCGATCAGCACGTCCATGTTGGCGCTCTTGTTGCGCAGCGCCTTGTACGCGCCAACGTAGTATTGCCAGCCCACGTAAAACTGGACCGGGGTCGCCAGCGCGAAGAAGGTCCAATCGAGGCCGGGCCAGTGAAGCAGCCATGGCAGCAGGTTCTGCAGCGGGGTGAAGTTGTGGGCCAGGTCGCGCCACATGGAGAGCAAAAACAGCGGGATGGTGAAAACCAGCCCCACAGTGAGCAGATGGCGCTGGTGGGCGGTCTCGCGCTCGCGGGCCAGTTGCTCGGCGTCTTCTGCTGCGCCCTCGACCTCGATGGCCTCGAATCCGGCGGCTGCCGCCGCGCGCCGCAGATCGGCCTGGCTGACCAGTGTGGGCACGTAGCGCACGGTAGCCCGCTCAGCGGCAAAGCTCACCCGGGCCTCCAGCACGCCTTCCAGCGCGCGTAGGGCCTTCTCCAGCCGGCGGGCGTCGTTGTCGTCGCTCAGGCGGCGAACCGGCAGGTCGGCCTCGCCGGTTGCCACGCCGTAGCCGGCCCGTTCCACCCGCGCCAGAATATCGGGCAGCGCCAGCCTGGCGGCGTCAAATTCCACCGTGGCCCGCTCGGAGGCCAGGTTCACGGCGGCGGTTTCCATCCCGTCCAGCTTCTTGAGCTGG
>CAYZNA010000010.1:3244-11627 GCA_964478665.1 uncultured Anaerolineales bacterium | reverse complement strand
CTTACCACTTACCACTTACCAATTACCGGTAATTGGTAAGTGGTAAGTGGTAAGTGGGGGGGCTACTTCTGGACCGGGTAGTCGATCTGGGCCATCAGAGCTTCGATGGCACTCTGCGTGGCCGGGTCGTTGTAGTGAATGGTGACTTGCTTGAGCGCAGGGTCGCCCTCCACGCTCTTCACGCCGGGCATCTCATCCGTCAGTTCCATGCGGATGGTGTGCACGCAGTGCTGGCAAGAGATATTCGGGACGGTGTAAGTAACGGTTTTCATCGGGTCTCCCTTCAGGTTCGGCTGGACATTTCAAACACGTCGGCGATCTCTTTCAGAACGCGCTCGCGTTCGTCGGGATCCTCGCCGCGCACGGCGGTGGGGAGACAGGAGTGCAGGTGACCGTCCAGAATATTGGCACTGACCTTATTAAGCGCGGCCTGCACAGCCTGGATTTGCTTGATTACGTCAATGCAGTAGGCGCCTTCGGTAACCATGCGCTCGATGCCTTTGACGTGACCGGCAATGCTCTTCAGCCGGCGCAGGGTCTCTTCTTGATTCTGCACGGGCCCGCCTCCTTGCCCCACCCCCACCGGGGGGGGATGCCGCAATCATACTACGGCTGGCAGCAGGAGTCAAGAGGGCGACGCGCAGAGTAAGGGATCATCTGGCCGGCGCGAGCAGTTCGGCGGCCCACGCGGCGTCGGATTCAGAGAGGAGCGGGTCGGGCGGGAGGGAGTAGTCCACGTCGAGGTCGTAGCGCGCTTCGTTGTAGCAGGTATTGAACGCGGCCTGAAGATCGAGGGGCACGTCGGGGTCCGGCAGGCGCAGGGGAACCGGCACGACCGGCAGCGCCTCGCGCAGCCCAACCGGCCAGACCTCGGTTTGTGGGCGGCGGCCGGCCCGGCTCAGAAACACGAAGTAGGGCGCGCCGGGCAGGCGGGCCTGCATGGGGGGGCGGGCGCCGGCGCGCAGCAGGTCAATTTCCAGCAAGTGCACGGCGGAGGTCAGGATGGCGTTGCGTTTGCGGCGGTAGGCGGCGTGGTCCGGGGTGCGTTTGTTGAAGGGAGAGAGAATCTCGATGGCCGTGATCAGCGTCCGGTTGCGTGCGTCGCGCACTTCCACGTTGACCAGCTTGACCGGCAGCGGCATGACCGTGAATACCTCCAGCGCGGGCGGGGCCACCCTCGGCCGTTCGGCAACCGCGACCGGTGCACCAGGTCCGGCGGGCAGCGGGCGGCGCACCACTTCCACATCGGGGTACATGATTTCTACATCATCCGGCAGAGGCTCACTGGACACCACTGTGGTCACCAGGCGGGCCACGTAATGCGGCGCCAGGCGTGGGGTCAGCAGGGCGCTGATCGCTCCTGCCAGGCGCTGGTGTAAGTCCGGCCACAGATCGCTCTCGAGGTACGGGTCCATCCCGGGGAATGGTGAGGGCATGATGTGAACCTCCATAGCCGGCAAACGCCGGGATCATCTTCCGGGATTATCGTGCATTGGCCGGGAAAAGCAAGTGCAGGGCGTCCGGCGCCTCACCCGTTTCCCGCCAGCCGCCCATCCAGTCCGAGCGTCCCGGCGGCGCCCTGCATGGCCCCCAGCACGTTGCCCACGTGCTGCCACAGCCCGAGCTGGCCGTCGAAGCAGGCGCGGCTGAAGTCGGCGCTGGCGCTTTCCACCTGGTCGCGGTGGATGCCGGCGGCGAAGGCCGGGATTTTCCACTTCTTCTGCACCGACTTGACGGTCACGTCGCGGATGTCTTTTGTGGGCCGGACCAGCGCGGTGGCCACGATCAGCCCGGTGATCTCGTCGCAGGCCAGCAGGGCAAAGTCAACCGGCTGCTCGCGCTCGACGCCGGTGCCCTCGCTGTAGTGGGAAAGGATGGTGCGGATGATGTCCTCGTCCACGCCGCGCGCGCGCAGGATCTTCGCGCCCTCGACGGGATGCCGATTAAGGTCGGCGTGCACCTCCCAGTCAAAGTCGTGGATCAGCCCGGCCACGCCCCAGCGGTCTTCGTCGCCGCCCAGTTTGCGGGCGTACCAGCGCATGGCGGCCTCCACCGAGAGCATGTGGCGGCGCAGGCCCTGGTCCTGCACGAATTCGGTTACCAGTTTCCAGCCAGAGTCACGATTCATCGGTTGCCTGTCAGTGCCAGAGTGTGCTACGGATTCCCCAGACAGGGGTCCGGCAGCGGGGCGCCGTTGCGAGCGCCACAGAAGGCCGTGGTGAGGCCGCCCTCCACCCAGTTGCCACTGAACTGGTCCCCGCCGGGGGCCATGTGCCAGAAGAACGTCCCGCTGCCGCTCCCGGAGAACGCGCCGGTCACGGTCAGGGTATCGGCCGAGAGCACGCCGCTGAGGTGGTAGCTGTTGCCGCCGGGCGCGATGTCCGCGCCGACCGTGTTGTCGTTCTGCACGAGGTACATATCGGCGTCAGTGTCCCCGATTTTGATGGAGTAGGTGCTGCCCCAGTTGACCGGCGGGAGCGGGGTGCCGGTGGGGGTGGGAGTGGCGGTCACGGTGGGGGTGGAGGAAGGGGTCGGGGTGAGGCTGGCCGTGCCGGTCGGGGTGGGAGTCCCCAGCACCACAATCTGCACGTAGAACGAGGTGTTCCCACCGGCGCCCACGCCGAACAGGATGCCGGTATCCGAGCGCAGTTTCCAATAGCCGGTGTAGCGCGCGGGCCGGGCGGGCGCCACCAGATTGACCGACAGGTCCACCGTGGCGCCGGGGGCCACCGGCCCCAGCAGTTGCACCACCGGGGGGCCGCTCATGGCATCGCCGCGGTCGAACACCAGCGCGTAGCTGCTGTTCCACGGGCAGGTGCCGGCGTTTCTAAGCCGCCAGGTTTTGGTGAAACTGACCCCGGGTTGGAAGGGGCTGTCGTCCGGCACGGTGACATCGGTCACAAAACCGGCCAGGTTGGTGCCGCAGCCGGCCTCGGTGGGGGTGGCCTCCACCGGTGTGGCGGAGGGCGGCGCCCCGGTGGGGGTCGGGACGGGGGAGATGCCGGGGAGCGGGGTCGCGCCGGGGAGGGGCGTCCCGGCGCCGCCCGCCGCCGGCGGGGTCAGGCTGAGGGCGGCCCGCGCGGTCTCGGCCGCCGCGGTCCCCTGCTGTGAGACCGTCACCCGGCCGGGCAGGTTGCAGGCCAGTGCCGCCAGCAGAAAGCTCAACCCGAGAAGTGGCAGAACTGGCTTGCGTGCCATGTGGTTACCTCCGGCGAATGGTGGAGACGATCATCCCGAACACACCGATCAGAAAGAGGCCGATGATGGCCAGCGCCGGGGGGAAGCCGCCCCGTTCCTCCACCGTGACTCCGGGCAGCAGGGTGGGCTGGACGACCGGTGCGGGCGGGGTGAACGTGGGTAGCCGGGTGGGTCCCCCCGGCACCAGCGTGAAGCGGGCGGCGAGGGTGGGATCAATGGTGGCGGTTGCCAGCGGGGTAGCCGTGGGCGGCGGTTCGATCACCGGCAGGTTGGTGGTGGGCACGTTGAGCAGCACCAACGGCGCATACACCCACGCCACGCCGTCCGGCACACCCGGGTAGCGGATCTGAAACCAGTCCCCGCCGCTGGAACGGCCGAGGGCCGGCGCAGACTGCCCTTTGACCAGCACGCCGATCTGGCCGTAGGTGACTCCCGGCCCGGAGCGCAGGTTGGCCTTGTCCGGCACGGTGATGGTCGGGCCGGAGGGGGTCTGGCTGGGGCTGAGCTGCTGGCGGGGTGGGGCGACGGGCAGGCCGGCCAGCGCCCGCCCGGAGGGCAAGAGGGTCAACGATCCCAGCAGGCCGATTGCGCCGGCCGCAAGCAGTGCTCTGCGAAGCATGGCCGGAAGGCTAGGGCGCGCCCACGATGCTCAGGCTGTCCAGCCCGCACTCTACCAGGCTCTCGCGGGCCTCGTCGGCGCATTCCACTTGCAGGCGCACGGTCTGGCCCTTGAAGGCGGTCAGGTCAACGGTGTGCAGCTCCCAGAGGGCGTCCACGTCTGAGCGGTCCCCGGTCTGCTCGAAAACGGTGATGGTGGTGCTGCCGATCACTTTCACGCGGAAGTAGTCGGCGTTGCTGGCGTTGACTGCGTGGGCGAAGTACGAGTAGAAGTTGAGCGTCACGGCGCTGAACGAGCCGCTGATGGCAATGGGCGCCGAGCGCACGGTTGTCAGGCCGCCGTCCAGGTCGTCCAGCAGCGGGCGGCGCCCGCCGGCCCGGCCGGTGACCAGATCTTTGGCGCCAGACTGCGGGGCGCCGAGCTGCTTGATGCCCTGGAAAAAGCTCCAGCCGGGGGCGGCGATCTCCCACTGGCCGCGCGTGGCGCTGTCGTCCCCGTCCGGGTTGACAGTCCAGCCGGTGGGCGCGCCGTCGAAGTCATCGGCGAACACGATGGTGGGGGCGCAATACTGCTCTGCCTTGCCGATGGTGCGGTAGGGGCAGTCGGCGTTCCAGATCAGGTACAGGATGGCGGTGCGGTTGCGGGCGGTCTGGGCCGGGATGACTTCGTCCGGCGGGTAGAAGCCGTAGGCCCCGCCGTACATTTCGAAGGTGTAGTTGAGGATGTGGTGAGCGCCGTACAGCCAGTCGTCAATGGTGCCGTCGGTGATGTACAGGTCGCTGGACTGCTCCGGGGTGTAGCCGTTGGCGGCGGCCATCGCCCGACCCATCGCAACCATGGCATCGTGGTCGTCCTGAGTCATGTCGGGGGGCACGTCCTGGTAGGTGTAGCCGTAGGGCCACAGGATCAGTTCGCCGTAAGTGTGGAAGTCAATGGCAACCGTGATCTGTTGCTTGTCGCCGACCACCCGGCTGTTCACAAACTGGGCTACCACGTCGGTCTCAGGCGCGGAGAAGGGCGCCGGGCCGCGGTAGGTCTCGCTGCCGGGGTTTCCGCTGCTGCCGCCGCAGCAGCCCCATTTATAGCCCCAGTTGCGGTTGAGGTCGGTACCCACGTACTGGGTGCCTTCGGTGGGCTGGCGGTTCTTGCGCCAGTAGCGGTAGCTGCCGGTGGCGATGTCGTACTCGCTGCCGTCGGGATTCAGGTCAAAGACCAGCCAGATTTCGCGGTTGTTGACCAGATCGGTGACGGTCGGATCGCTGCCGTACTCATCGGTGAGCATGTGCAGGGTGTACAGGGCCTGCTCCACGGTGAGGTGCTCGCGGGCGTGCTGGTGATGGGTGAACAGCACCTCCGGCTCGTTTTCGTCCACGTTCACGTTGTCAGACACCTTGCCGGCCCAGATTTCGCGACCCTCGTAGGACTGGCCGACGCTGAACAGCAAGAAGAGGCCGGGGTGATCGGCGGCGGCCTGCTGCAGTTCGGCCACCATTTCGCTGTAGTTGTGATAGGCCGAGTCGGCGGGCGGGAAGTCGTCCGGCGTGAACATCTGCTGCAGGATCAGGGTGTAGCCCAGCGCCCGCACGGTGGCGGCCTCGCTCGGGATGGCTTCGATCAGGACATAGTCGGGACCCACCTCAACAATGAGCGCGCCGGTGGCGGCAATGGCTGAGCGGGCGGTCACGCTGCGCACTTCCTTCACAAGATAGAACTCGCTATCATCCGTGCCGTTGTTCTGGCCGGAAGCAGATACCGGCGCCATCAAAGCCAGCACGGCCATCAGGGCAATGGTCTGCCCGGCCCGGCGGAACCAGTGTTTGAAACTCATGGTCACTCCTCGCGTACTGGGGATGTACAGGCGGCGGGGTGCGGCGGCGGGAGCGGTCGGCCCGCAGTGTTCGAAGTCGCCGCGATTATACTATAATCAGGGGAGCCGGCCCCGCGGTGGGCGGGGGAGGTGGTGCCGGCAGCGGCCATGGTGGCATCTCCCTCCCCTTGACCGGGCCACCTCGGGGCTTCCAAATCCAGAGGGATTTATGGGCAGGATCAGCTCTGGCTGCGCAGGCGGGCCAGCTCGGCGCGCAGGCGGGCCAGTTCGTCTTCGGCCCGGGCGCGGGCGGCCGCCTCGGCTGCGGCGCGGGCGGCCTCAGCGTTGGCGCGGGCTTCCTCTTCCGCTGCTGTCAACAGGCGTTCACCGGTCTCCATAGCTATTACCAGCGGGCGGCCGCTTTCCAGGCCAAACCACAGCCCCATGGCCTCGCTCAAGATTACCCCATCTTCGTTGGGAACCAGCGGGGAATAGCGGCCTTCCTCCAGCCGGTAGCCAATCACTTCGTTGACCACCTGCCCGCGCACGGTGCGCTGGTCAAACAGCAGGTACTCCGGCACCTGCGCCCGCTCGTAGATGCGAACCTTATCTTTGCGGTCTTCCTTGCGATACTGTTCGGAGATCACTTCGATGGCCACCAGCGGCGCGGCGCTCTCTCTGTCCACGTAGAACGTCCCGCGCCGGCGTTCCGGGTCGTGCACGTCCGGGATCACGGTCACGTCCGGGCTGGCGTGCGGCAGGCGGGGGTCAGGCCACTCGATTCTCAGGTCACCAAAAACGGTAAAGGCCGGGCGCTTTCGGGCGCAGTAGCGGGAGGGCAGATCGAACAGGTGCTGAAAGACTATTCTGTGAAAGGGTTCTTCGGGCACGTGATCTTCCTCCTGCGGGTCCAGATAGTCTGCCGGGGTGAGCGGGACCAGGCGGATGTCTTCGCTGCCGTCGGGCAGCCTGACACGCAGGTGGCGCCAGCCGCGCGGAGAGATCACGTCCTCCGGCGGTGTGTGGGGGCGCAGCAGATCTGCGGACGGGACCTCGGGCGGGCGGGGCAGGGTTTTAGCAGTCATGGTGCTTTCTCCGTGAGTGAGCAGGCGCCTGGCCGGTGTTATCTAACAAAACCACAGTCCTGTCAGGTCGCTATGGCCCCACAATCGTCACCGAGAACGGGTCCACCCGGTTGTTGACGTTGGAAACCTCCACCGCCTCGTGGATCAGCCCGGCCCAGAAATACTGCGGGTTGCGCGCCGGAATGATCTCGCGCAGCGCAATCCCGCCGCTCACGGTCGCCCGTTTGCCCGGCGCCAGATACCACTGCCCGTTGATTTGCTCCAGATCGCTCTGGCCCCCCACCGCCCAGCGCCACGGATAATCGCGCACGCAGGTATCGCAGCCGATGCCCACCCGCCAGGCGCCGTCCTGTTCGTAAAAGCCCAGGCTGTTGGCGTTCTGATCCTGCTGGAAAACCGTGCCCGGCCACGGCCCGAAAGTGCGGATGGGCGCGCTGCCGTAGTTGTCCACCGTGAGCGTGAACCACAGCGTCTGCCCGATCAGCACCGTGCTGCTGGAGAAGCGCACCTCCGCGTTCAGGATCTCGGCTCGCGGCAGGCCGCCATCGGCAATGGTCAGATGCGCCCGGGCCAGCATCCGCTGCCCGGTCGCGTCCTGGGCCTCCGCCTCCACGGTATATTCGCCGTCCGGCGGCGGCTCCTTGCCCAGGTCAATGCCGCCATCGTAGTCAAAAGTGTGCAGCCCGGCCCGGCCCTTCAGTGTGGCGCTGGCCTGCTCGGCAACCGGATAGCGCTCTCCCTGCGGGCCGACCAGCGTGACGTGCAGCCCGGACAGCTCCGGCACATCCCTATCCAGCCATAGCGTAATGGAGGCCCGGTCGTTGATGCCGTCCTGATTGGGGGAAAACGGGTTGGGGCTGGCGCTCAGGTTGCGGATGGCGGGCAGAGCGGTCGAGGCCAGGGAAACCGCCAGAGTGCCAGAAAGCTGCTCGGGGGGGTGATCGGCCTCCTGGGCCTGCACCACCCACGTATAATCCCCGTCCGGCAACAGCCGGCTCTGGATCTGGTCCGGGAACTCGTCCCCTGGCCGGGTGAAGGGGTCAACGATCCCGGAAAACAGCACCTCGTGCTTCCCCGAATCGCGCGGCCTCTCATCGCGGAAGGCATACCGGTTGCCGGCGCCGTCGAGAAAACAAACCGAAACCCGCGCCGGCCGCGCTAGATCGTAGCGCAGCACGGCGACGTCGCCGTCGCCGTCCGCGTTGGGCGTGATGGCGCTCAGGCTGAAGGCCGCCGCGCGCAGCACCGGTCCACGCGGGGTCAGCAGCGCCCACGCGCCGGTCAGCAGCGCGACAACCAACAACAGGGCAATGAGCGAGGTTAGCAGCGGGGGAAGTCGCAAAATGGAACCGTCCGCCGCGAAGTCTACCAGAGAGGGGAAGGGGTGTCAAAGGGGGGAGCGTGTTCAGGAGTGTTATAATCAGCGCACGTGACATGGACAGTACGGAGCGCAGGCAATATGAGCGAGCTTAGGTTGAAAGACCCGATCCCGGACGCCCTCGCCTATCTCTACAGTCATACCGACTACGCCAGCCTGCACAGCTACCGCTACGCCCCGGAGACCTTTGACCCTGGCCGGATGCACGCGCTGATGGCCCGCCTGGGCGACCCGCAGGAGCGCTACCCGGCCATCCACATCGCCGGCACCAAAGGCAAAGGCTCGGTGGCCGCACT